>CALFYN010000545.1 GCA_937952345.1 uncultured Acidobacteriota bacterium | reverse complement strand
GTAGCGGTGGCCTGCGCGGGGGACGATGCTTTGCGGGCAGAGGTGCTTTCCTTATTGAACGCGGATGGTCAGGGGGATTCGCTGTTGTATGCCGAGGTGAGCCGGGCGGCGGCGAACGTAGTGGGCGTGAAAGAAGCTTCGGAGGGAGATCGGATTGGTGCTTACCGCGTCTTGCGGCCATTGGGGCGCGGGGGCATGGGCGCGGTGTACCTGGCCGAGCGGGCCGATGATACGTATCACAAGCAGGTGGCGATCAAGCTGGTGAAGGCGGGGTTTGGCAGCGAGGAATCGCTGCGGCGATTCCGAGCAGAGCGGCAGATACTGGCGAAACTGGAGCACGCGCATATCGCGCGGCTGCTGGATGGCGGAGCGACCGATGAGGGCCAGCCATATGTGGTGATGGAGTATGTCGATGGGAAGCCGTTGCTGGACTATTGCCGGGAGAAGCAGTTGGGGCTGCGCGCGCGGTTGATGTTGTTTCAACAGATTTGCGGCGCGGTGCAGTATGCGCATCAGAACCTGATTGTGCATCGAGATATCAAGCCGGGGAATGTGCTGGTGAACGCCGAAGGTGTGGCGAAGCTGGTGGATTTCGGGATCGCGAAGTTGCTGGCGGAGGATCCGATTGCGACGACAGCGACACAGTCGTTTGAGCGGCTGCTGACTCCGGAGTATGCGAGCCCGGAACAGGTGCGAGGAGAGCCGATATCGACGGCGAGCGATGTCTATTCGCTGGGCGCGCTGTTGTATGAATTGCTGGCGGAGAAGCCGCCGCTGGAGTTTCCGGCGCGGACAGCTTTGGAAGTGGAACGGGTGGTGACGTCGCAAGAGCCGCAAGCGCCGAGCGTGCGCAGCGGAAATCGAGCGCTGGCTGGGGATCTGGACAACATCGTGCTGATGGCGTTGCGGAAGGAAGCGGAGCGGCGGTATGCATCGGCGGCGGCACTTTCCGAGGATGTGCAGCGGTATTTGGACGGGTATCCGGTGCTGGCTCGCGAGGAAGGCGTGTTGTACCGGGCGGCGAAGTTTGTGCGGCGGAATCGCATGGGCGTAGCCGCGGCGGCGCTGTTTGCGGTATTGCTGGCGGGATTTGTCGTGACGGTGGTGCGGGAGCGGAATGCGGCGAATCGGGAGCGGGTGAAGGCGGAGCAGGTATCGAAGTTTCTGGTGAAGTCGTTTGAGCTGGCGAATCCGTCGGAGGCGCGGGGGCGGCAGGTGACGGCTCGGGAGATTGTGGATCAGGGCGTGGCGCGAATTGACGGGGAGTTGCGCGATCAGCCGGGTGTGCAGACCACGATGATGAATACGCTTGCCGAGGTGTACTTTTCACTGGGGTTGTCGAAGGAATCGCTGGCGCTGAACGAACGGGCGCTGGAGCGGGCCAAGGAGGCGGGGTTGGCGGAATCCGTGGAGGCCGCGGATCTGCTATCGCAGCGGAGTTATATTCTGCGCGAGGCGGGGCAGTACAAAGCGGCGCAGGAAAAAATGATGGAGGCGCTGGCGATGCTGGGGCGGGTTGCGCCTCGGGATGATGACCGGCGCGCCAGCTATTTGCGGAGTTATGGACCGCTGCTGTACATGACGGGAGACTTCGCCGAGTCAGAGAAAGTGTTGCGTGAGGCGCTGGCGTTGCGGCGGCGGGTTTCCGGGGAAAACCACGAGGAAGTGATTTGGAACTTGTCGAATCTGGCGCGGGCGATGATGGATCAGAAGAAGTACGAAGAGGCGCTGAAACCGGCGGAGCAATCGCTGGCGCTGGCTTTGCGGATGTATGGCGGGACGCATGAGAGTGTGATGGCGAGTTACAGCCGGATCGGGGTTGCGAACTATTTTTTGAAGCGCCTGGATGCGGCAGAAGCAGCCTTTCGCAAGGCGGTGGTTACAGGGCGGAAATTGTATGGGCCGGAGAACAGGAATGTGGCGTCGAACCTGAACGGGTTGGGCGCGGTGCTGGAAGCGGCCGGCAGACTGAAGGAAGCGGTGGTGGTGCATCGGGAGTCGATTGCGGTGTTCCGAATGGCGTATGGAGGGAATCATCCGGTGCTGGCACAATCGCTGATGACGTTTTCGACGGCACTGCATCAGAACGGGGATCATGAAGAGGAAGCTGGTGTGGCGAAGGAAGCCATGGATATGGCGGCGACGACGGTGGGAAAGGATTCTCTCCGGTATGCCAATGGGAGCGGGCATTTCGCCCGGAGCAGAGCGGATTTGGGGGATTTCGAGGGAAGCGCGCGTGCGTATGAGACGGCTGTTCAGATTCGGCGCAAGACAACGGATGAAAAAGATGAGACGACGCTTGGATTGCTGGTGATGATGGCGACCGCGGGGCGGATTGCGGGCCGGTGCCGTGAAATGGAACCGCTGCTGGAGAAGGCGATTGCCCTGAATGCGGGGGTGGAGGAGGCGGTGCAGAAGACGCAGCACGATGAGGCGCGGGTGCAGTTGGCGGCGTGTGCACTGGATCGCGGGGAGCATGCGGAG
This sequence comes from uncultured Acidobacteriota bacterium, assembly GCA_937952345.1. Classification (GTDB taxonomy): domain Bacteria; phylum Acidobacteriota; class Terriglobia; order Bryobacterales; family Bryobacteraceae; genus CADEFT01. The sequence goes on along the minus strand of CALFYN010000545.1, from coordinate 21,773 downwards.
GCAGAGCGGGTGTTGCGGGATGTGCTTTCACATGATCATGAGAATCGGATGAAACTGCGGATTCTGCCGGTGGCGCAGTATCACCTGGGACGCCTGCTGCTGGCTACGGAGCGCGCGGCGGAAGCGGAGCCGCTGCTGCAGGCAGCCAATGAGACGTTCGCAAAGCGGGGGTATCCGTTGGAGCGTGCACTGGCGGGGTTGGCGTATGCACGCTGCCTGCGTGCTCTGGGTCGTGAGGCCGCGGCAGGCCTGGAGAAAGATGCGCGGGTCCGGTTGGCGGCGTTTCAGCGCTACGGCGTGGTGCGCGCGGCGCTGGCGGAGCGGTAAGGCACTTCCCTGCCCGTGTGGCAGACTGAAGGTGAGGAACCCATGAAAGCGCTTGTGAAGGCACACGCGGAGCCAGGACTCTGGCTGCAAGACATTCCCGAGCCGGAAATCGGAATCAACGATGTACTCATCGAAGTGCTGCGCACCGGCATTTGCGGCACCGATCTTCATATTTATAACTGGGACGCCTGGTCGCAGAAAACGATTCCGGTACCCATGGCGATCGGGCATGAATTTGTGGGGCGGGTGGTGCGGTGCGGGTCGAATGCGGGCGGCTTTGAACCGGGGGAGATTGTTTCGGGCGAGGGGCACGTGGTGTGCGGGCGATGCCGCAATTGCATGGCCGGACGGCGGCATTTGTGCGCGCATACGAAGGGATTGGGCGTGAATCGTCCGGGGGCGTTTGCGCAATATGTGGCGCTGCCGACGTCGAATATCTGGCGGCACCACGAAGGCATCGATCTGGATGTGGCGGCGATCTTCGATCCGTTCGGCAATGCGGTGCACACGGCATTGTCGTTTCCCGTGCTGGGCGAAGATGTGCTGATTACGGGGGCGGGTCCGATCGGGATTATGGCGGCGGCGGTGGTGCGGCATGCCGGGGCGCGGCACGTGGTGATCACGGATTTGAATGAAGAGCGGCTGGCGCTGGCTCGCAAGGTAGGCGTAACACTGGCAGTGAATCCGAAGGAAACCACACTGGCGGATGTGCAGAAGCAGATCGGGATGACGGAGGGATTCGACGTGGGCCTGGAGATGTCGGGGAGCCCGGCGGCGTTTCGCGACATGCTGGCGAATATGGCGCATGGCGGGCACATCGCGATGTTGGGGATCCCTTCCGAGCCGATCTCGATTGACTGGAATACAGTGATTTTCAACGGACTTTCGATCAAAGGCGTGTACGGACGGGAGATGTATGAGACGTGGTACAAGATGTCGGTGATGCTGGAATCGGGGTTGAAGATTGACCCGGTGATAACTCATCGATATCACTACACGGAGTTCGAAAAGGGATTCGAAGCGATGCGCGCCGGCGGTTGCGGCAAAGTGATCCTTTCCTGGGAGAGCTGAACATGTACGGAGACTTTCGGGAATATTTGAATGGGACGCTGGAGGCGATCCGGCAGCAGGGATTGTTCAAGAATGAGCGGGTGATCCGGTCACCGCAGAGTTCGCATATCGCGCTGGCTAGTGGGCAGCAGGTGATTAATCTGTGCGCCAATAACTATCTGGGGCTGGCGGATCACCCGGAGATTATCCGGGCGGCGCACGAGGCTTTGGACAAGTGGGGTTATGGGCTTTCGAGCGTGCGGTTCATCTGCGGGACCCAGGAGTTGCATAAGGAATTGGAGGCGGCGATCAGCCGGTTTCTGGGCACCGAGGACACGATTTTGTATTCCTCGTGCTTCGATGCCAATGGCGGATTGTTTGAGACCTTGCTGGGCGCGGAAGATGCGGTGATCAGCGATGAGTTGAATCACGCGAGTATTATCGACGGGATCCGTTTGTCGAAGGCGCAGCGCTTCCGGTATCGCAATGGGGACATGGAGGATCTGGAGGCAAAGTTGAGGGAGGCCGCTTCGGCGCGGTTCCGGCTGATCGCCACGGATGGCGTGTTCTCGATGGATGGATATGTGGCGAAACTGGCGGCGATTTGCGATCTGGCGGAGCGGTATCGGGCGATGGTGATGGTGGACGATAGCCACGCAGTGGGATTCATGGGCGCGCACGGGCGCGGTACGCATGAGCACTGCGGCGTGATGGGAAGGGTGGATGTGCTGACGGGGACGTTGGGGAAGGCGCTGGGTGGAGCTAGCGGCGGATACATTTCCGGGCACAAGGAGATTATTAGCCTGTTGCGGCAACGATCGCGGCCGTATTTGTTTTCGAATACTCTGGCGCCGCCGATTGCGGCGGCTTCGTTGAAGGCTTTGGAATTACTATCGGGCTCGACGGAATTGCGGGACCGGCTGGAGACGAATACCCAGTACTTTCGCGAGAGGATGAGTGGACTGGGCTTTGCGATTTTGCCGGGAGAACATCCGATTGTGCCCATCATGATAGGCGATGCGGCGCGGGCAGCGCGAATGGCGGAGCACATGCTGGAACGCGGGGTGTATGTAGTCGGGTTTTCGTATCCGGTGGTGCCGCAAGGGAAGGCCCGTATCCGGACGCAGGTTTCGGCGGCGCATACGGTGGAGGATCTGGAGTTTGCCGCGCAGAAATTCGCCGAGGTGAAGGATCTAGACTGACACCAGGCCGTGGCGGATGGCGTGTTGGACGAGTTGCGCGCTGGTGGTGAGGCCGAGATCGTCCATCATTTTGTATTTGTGTGTTTCGACGGTGCGGGGCGAGATATTCAAAATGGCTCCGATTTCTTTCGCCGATTTTCCTTCGGCGAGGAGTTGCAGAATTTCGCGCTGGCGGGGAGTGAGTTCGATGGCGGGCTTGACGCGGCGGCGGGTTTCGTCGAGGAGTTCTTCGACGGGAGCGGTGCGTAGTTGCGGAGAGATGAACGTCTGCCCGTGGAGGGCGTGTTGAATGGCGGTGATCAACTCGTCGGAAGCGGCGTGTTTGAGCACGTAGCCCGATGCGCCGGCGTCGAGGGCACGGGTGAGATAGGTGGCATCGGAGTGCATGGTGAGGAATACGACTTTGGCGGTGCTTCCCTGCTCCCGCAGTGTGCGCACGGCGTCGATGCCGTTGAGCAGAGGCATGGAAATGTCGACGATGAGGACGTCCGGGGAGAGTTGCTGGGTTTTGGCGATGAGTTCACGGCCATCGGCGGCGAAGCCTACGAGTTCGAACTCCTCGTCGAGTAGACTGCGCAGACCTTCGGTTACGATTTTGTGGTCATCGGCGAGCAGGATGCGTGGTTTCTTCATGCGGGAACCTCGAAGGGCAGGCTGACAGTGATGCGTGTCCCTTGACTGGGTGTACTGGTGACGTGGAAGCTGCCATTGAGCAACCGGGCACGTTCTTCCATGCTGGCCAGACCGACGCCGGGACGCCAGCCAGGCTGATTTCGTAAAAATCCCTTCCCATTATCGACAATTTCGAGTTTTACGGCGGCGGGGCCGCGGGTGAGGCGAAGGGAAACCTCGGATGCCTGGGCGTGGCGGCGGATGTTGCGCAGAGATTCCTGCACGATGCGGAAGAGGGCGAGTTGCGCGTCTTTGGGGAGCGAATCGAAGTCGCCTTCGTGGTGCAGGTCGACGGGCGGTCCGCCGCGCTCAAAGAAGCCGCGGCATTCGGATTCGACGGCGGCAAGCAGGCCGAGATCGTCGAGCGTTGACGGGTGGAGACGGCGCGAGAGGCCGTGCACATCCTGGCTGAGGCGGGCCATCTGCTCCTTGATGCGGTCGAGCGAGGCGTTGCGCTCAGTCGGGGGCAGGCGCGTGGCGTTGCCTGCCTCGATGGCTACGGCAGCGAGGCGCTGGGTCAGGTCGTCGTGCAGTTCGCGAGCGAGCCGGCTGCGCTCTTCTTCCTGGGCGGCAATGAGGCGTCCGGCGAGGTGCTCCAGTTCGAGTTGCTTTTGCCGCAGGGCGGTTTCGGCGAGTTTGCGTTCGGTGATATCCTGCGCGGCACACACGACGCCGGTGGTGACGCCGCCGTGTCCGGTGACAAATGCGGCGGTCAGCAAGACCGGCACGGGAGGCTTGCCAGGGGGAACAAAGGTGGTTTCGACGGCGGGGAGCCGGCCTTGATCGAGAAGAGGCCGCCAGAGCGAACGCAGCGCTTCATCCTCGCCGGTGAGGATGGAGCATAGCGGATTGCCGAGGACTCTGCCCTGCATTCCACCGAGCAGATCGACAGCGGCCGGGTTGGCGAAGGTGATGGGAGCATTGAGCAACTCCGCGGCTGATGCATTGCGGCCGGCGTCCACCACCAATACGGCGTTGATGAGGGATTCGAGGATGCCGTTGAGGTGCTCACGGGAGACTGTGGTCCGCTGCAGGTCGGCGGCCATCGTGTTGAAGGATTCCGCCAGTTGTCCGATTTCGTCCGTGGACGTGACGGGGATGCGGACGCTGAAATCCTGTGCGCCGAAGCGCCGCGCACCAAAGGCGAGCGCCAGGACTGGCCTTGTCACGGAGCGGCCGAGCCAGCCGGCGGCAAGCACCATCGCAAGGGCGATGCCCGCGGCATAGATCATCATGCGGCGGCGCAGGTCGACGACGGGCGCGAAGGCTTCGGCGGTGTCGATTTCGGCGGTGAGCCACCAATCGAGTCCGGGCACCCGCAGCGGGGCATCGGAGCGAAGGACGGGAACACCGCCATCACGCGTGCCGGGTTGTGTGCCTGGAGATCGTGCATCTCTCCGCGCGATTACTTCGGGTGAAGCTTGCAGATTCAGTACCGAGGTGTGATTGCGCTGCATGCGTTCGATGGTCTCCGGGGGTATGGCGCGGCCGCGCAGGCGGCGGAAGAACTCCTCCGGCTGTTCCAGTTCAATGCGCTGGTCGCTGCGGAGCGTGCCGCCAGGCCCAACGATGTAGGCCTGTCCGGTTTCGCCCAAACCCTCTTCGCGCCAATTGCGATTGGCGGTCATGACGCGGTTGATTTCATTGATGGAGATCTGGATGGCGAGCACGCCCACTGGTTCGCCACGACGCCAGACAGGCGCGGCGAGGAAGGAAGCCGGGCTCATATGGGAAGGCGGGTAGAAGGCGAAATCTTCGATTGCAGTGCTTTCCTGGTCATTTAGTGCTATCGCCTTTTCGAACGCTTTGGCGAGGGACGTGGTGTTGTAAGGGGCGGCGCGCAAATCGCCACCGAAATCGATTTCCTTAAACACGGTGTAGAGAATCCGGCCCTGAGAATTGATGAGGAAGATATCGTAGAAGCGGAAGGCGCTCAGGTAGCGATGGAGCGTGGGGTGATAGCGCCGGTGTGTGCGGTCGTAGATGCCCGCATCGGGTGCGCTGAGGAGAAGATCCTTGGCCCCGAGGCGGTGCGGATTGGCGGCGATGTAGTGGTATTGGAGGCTGAGGGTACGCGGCTCGGAGGGGAACCAAACGGCTTTTTCCGCGGGATAGTGCGTCGTGTAATGGGCATCGAGGGCTTCCCGCACCTTCGGAGATATGGCGGAATTAATCTGCACCCACGCACGGTCGAACTCTTCGAAGGCGGCGATGGTGGATTCGTCGGCGGAAAGGGCGAGGACGTGGGTGCGCAGATCTTCGAAATAGCGCTCGATCTGGCGGCATCGCGTCTGGCGGACAGCGGTCAGGCGGTCGTAGGTGGCCTGGCTGAGGGCGTTGGCAGCACTTTCCGAGGCCTCATAACCAGTGATGCCGACCGCTACCAGTCCGAGAAAAAGGAACGCCGCTTGGAGTTTGAGGCGGTAGCTCATGCGAAACGGGGAGGGCCCTGATTGATGGTACCAGCGCCCGATGTAGAATGGTTAAGAATCTCTAATGAAATTGACGCGCGATATCCCTATCCTGACGCTGCTGGTGGCGGTGGGTCTGCGCGGCCAGACGGATTACTCGTTTGGCGAAGCGCAGGTGCTATTGCAGCAGTACTGCGCGGCGTGTCATCGCGGCAAGGCGGCCGTGGCGAAGTTCGACATTGAGCGCTACCAGACGCTGAACAATATCCTGGCCGAGCCGCGGCGTTGGACGACGGTGTTGCACCGGGTGCGGGATGGCGCGATGCCGCCGCTGGGTTCGCCGGCGCTGCCGATGGAAGCGAAGGAAAAATTCACAGCGTGGGTGGACCACACGTTACGCAAATCGGCCTGCGCGGATGGGATTTCACCGGGACCCGCGTTTACGCGGCGGCTGAACCGAAATGAGTATTCGTCCACGGTGCGCGACTTGCTGAACATCCATGTCAACGCCGGGCATGCGCTGCCGGCGGATGGCGCGGGAGGCGAAGGGTTCGATAATGCCGTGGAAACGCTGTTCCTATCGCCGATTCACGCCGAGAAATATCTGGAGGCGGCAAAGACCGCGCTTTCTTATGGCGTGAAGGATCCACGCTCGCGGAAGGTGTTTTTGAATGTCACCCCGGGTGCGGGATTGAGTGCCGAACAGGCCGCACAGCAGGTTCTGGCGGAGTTTCTGCAGCGGGCATTCCGGCGTCCCGTGCCGGAAGCCGAACAACAGAAGTTCATGGATTTGTTCCGGGCGGCGCAGAAGCGGCGCGAATCGTACGAGGAATCGGTCATCTACGCGATGCAGGCGGCGATGATCTCTCCGCATTTCCTGTTCCGCGTGGAGAGCCCGAACAAGGAGCGGGAACCGCAACCGCTGGGCGACTACGAACTGGCATCGCGGCTTTCCTACTTCCTGTGGGGAAGCATGCCGGACAAGACGTTGTTCGATCTGGCGGCGGCCGGAAAGTTGCAGGATGCGGCGGTGTTGCGGGAGCAGGTGGCGCGGTTGCTGAAGGACAATAAATCCACTGAGTTTGCCGAGAGTTTCGTGGAGCAGTGGCTGGGCACGCGCGAGTTGGGCCGGGATATCAAGCCGGACAGGAAGCTCTTCCCGGAATACTACGATGAGGAAATTGCATCGGGAATGCGCTACGAACCGATCTTGTTCTTTCAGGAGATTCTGGCGCAGAACCTGTCGCTGTTGAATCTGATCGACTCGAAATTTTCGGTGTTGAGCAACAAGCTGGCAAGGTTCTACGGGTTCCCGAATAAGGATCTGCGGCAGCAGCCGAAGCATTACGATTTGCCGGAGAACAGCAAGCGGGGCGGGATCATGACGATGTCCGCGGTGCTGGCGGTGTCATCGCTGCCGAATCGCACCTCGCCGGTGCTGCGCGGCAAGTGGCTGCTGGATGCGGTGCTGGGGACGCCGGCGCCGCCGCCTCCTCCGAATGTGCCGGAGTTGCAGGACAACAAAGCCGGAGCACCGCCGAAGACGTTGCGGGAGCGTCTGGAGACGCATCGCCAGAATCCGGTTTGCGCAAGCTGCCACAACCGGATTGATCCGCTGGGGTTCGGACTGGAGAATTACGATGTGCTGGGACGCTGGCGCACCGAAGACGCGGGCAAGCCGATTGACAGCAAGGGTGTGCTTCCCGACGGATCGGAATTTGAGGGGCCGGATCAATTGAAGGCGCTGGTGCTGAAGAAGAAGGATTTGTTTCTGCGCAATCTGACATCGAAGCTGCTAGGTTACGCGCTAGGCCGCGGGCTGACGCTGGAGGAATGGTGCACGGTGGATCAGATTGTGGAGAAGCTGGAGAAGAACGAATACAGCGCGCACACGCTGGTGAATGAGATCGTGCTGAGCGTGCCATTCCGTTACAAGCAGGGCACGGTAGCCAATCTGCCGGTGCAATATACTGAGACTAGCAATCGGGACTGAGGATCGAACAACAATGAGCAAATTCCCCATTTCCAGAAGGACGCTGTTGCGCGGAGCCGGCGCAGGAATCGGACTGCCGTGGCTCGAAGCAATGCTGCCGGCCAAAACGGCGAAGCGGCGGCATCCGGTGCGCATGGCGGCGATGTACGTGCCAAACGGCATGCTGCCGGCCGCTTGGGATGTGCAGGGCGAGGGGAAGAATTTCGAGATCTCTCCCACGCTGGAGCCGGTGCGGGATTTGAAGGACCAGTTGCTGGTGCTGACGAACCTGTGGAATCAGGCGAGCGTGGGCGGGGACGGCCACTATGTGAAGATTTCGGGCTGGCTGACCTGCACCACCATCACGAAGACGCTGGGTGTGGATATCAGCGCCAACGGCACCTCGATGGATCAGTTAGCGGCGCAACGGGCCGGAAAGCTGACTCCGTTCCCATCGCTGGAACTAGCGGTTTCGCCGGTGACGACGGGAGTGGATCGCAACGTTGGCTACACGCGGGTGTACGGATCGCATATTGCCTGGGGCGGTCCCACCAGTCCGCTGGCGAAGGAATTGGATCCGGCGCATGTGTTTGAACGGCTGTTCCGGGCCGGCCAGCCGCAGAGCGGACGCGCGAAGCAGGACAAGCTGCTGCTGGATCGCGTGCTGGAAGACGCCAAGGCGTTGCGGCAGGACTTGGGGACGGCGGATCAGCACCGCATGGATGAGTATCTTTCGGTGGTGCGGTCGCTGGAGGAGCGGATTGAGCGGGCGAGCCGTCCGGGACAGACGAAGTGGAAGCCCCGGGTGAAGCTGGATGCGGCGGCGAAACCGCCGGAAGTGGATCCGAAGAATTACGCCGATCACGTCCGTCTGATGCTGGACATGATGGCGCTGGCGTTCCAGACGGATTCGACACGGATCATCACGTTCATGTTCAACAACGAGGTGAGCAACCAGAATTTCTCGTTCCTGGACGGAGTGAAGATCGGGCATCACGACGCGTCGCACCATCAGAAAGACCCGGAGAAGCAGAAGCAGTACCAGATCGTGAACCGCTGGCACGTAGAGCAATTCGCCTACCTGATGAAGAAACTGGCGGCAATGAAGGAAGGCGAGGGTAGCGTGCTGGACAACTCGATGATTCTGTTCGGGGGCGGCATTAAGGACGGCGACCGGCACGATCCGCACAATCTGCCGCTGCTGCTGGGCGGACGTGGTGGCGGGCGCATTGCGAGCGGGCAACATCTGGTCTACGCGAAGGATTCGCCGCTGTCGAACCTGTATGTGGCGATGCTGGATGCGTTCGGAACACCGGTGGAACGTTTCGCCGATAGCACGGGTCCGCTGGCTGGTGTACTCGTCTAAGTGATGGGAAACGTCCTATACTGAAGCGAAGGGCTACATCATGCTGTCTCGTCGTACGTTTACACTCGCCACTGCCGCGGCGGCCGGGCTTCGGGCCCAGCAACCGCAAGGGCAGGCGGCGCCCCAGTCGAATATCCGCGTATCTGTCAACGAAGTTATCGTTCCCGTAACAGTTACCGACGAGAAGAACCGCTTCGTGAGCGACCTGGAAGCAGGCGACTTTGAGATCTTCGATGAGGGCCGCAAGCAGAAGATCTCCTACTTCTCCCGCGAAGGCAAACAGCCTGTGGTGGTGGGTTTTCTGCTGGACCTTTCCAATCAGAGCCGGCTGCACTGGAAGACCTATCAGGAAGCGGCTCGGGAACTGGTTTGGAACCTGCTGCCGGGTGACAAGAAGTATAGCGGTTATCTGATCGGATACCACAGTGAAGCGGAGTTGATGGTGAATACAACATCGGACTCCGAGCCGATCACGGAGCGCATCGCCAAGCTCAAGCCGAGCGGCGGCGCGGCGCTGTTCGATTCCATCTACATGGCTTGTACGCGGCGCAGCCTGGTGAAAGGCGAGCCGATTGAACCGCGGCGCATCGTGATCATCATCGGGGACGGGCACGACAACGCCAGCAAGAAGAGTATGGACGAAGTGCTGGAACTGGCGCAGCGCAACCTGGTGACCGTCTACGGTGTAAGCACTGTGGCGTTCGGATTCAGCTCCGAAGGGGAAAAGATTCTGGAGAAGCTCGCGCTCGAAACGGGTGGCCGCGTGCTCTACCCGTTGCAGGGACTGTACAAAGATGTCAGCGGCTATCTGTCGACGCCATCGGACGAAGGCAACTACGCGCTGAAAGTAGGCACGGGAGGATACGCGGCGGAAATCGCGAGCGGTATTTTCCGGTCGATCGCGGCCGTCGCTGGTGAAATCACAACGCAGTACATCATGCGGTATATCCCCGACAGTTCGGATCAGGACAAGGTTTTCCGCAAGTTGGAAGTGCGTATACCGAAGTTGCCGCTGGTGAAGATCCGGGCCCGCACGGGGTATTACCCGGCGGGGCTTTAGAAGAAGTCCGTTTTTTGCCGATGCGAAAGATATGGTGACGACGTCCACCGCGAATTTATGGGTGGTGGAAGTTTGTCTCCCTGGAGAGTCTCCTGTTGCGGTGGGTGTCGTGCTGGTTGACGCGGATGGCGGATTCCGGATGCGCTTCCGAAGGGATTGGGAAGCGTTCGCAGGTGAGGAGAGCGAAGTTCTGGAATTGCTGCCCGGAGATTTCGAGGACAAGGCCCGCGAGATGGGGATTGGGGAATGGCTGCGGCAATGCGAGGATTCCCTGTCCAACGTGATCCGGCTCACGGATCGCGAGGAAGTGATGGTGGAGGATCTCGATCGGGCGGCGGACCGGCTGTACCGGAAACACGTAACACCCAAGGTTCTGCCGTTTCGTACGCATCTCCCCATGTATTCGGCGCGCGTGGCGGCGGGCCGATTTCTGGAAGACAACGAAGTGGACGCTGAGGAATGGTTGGAGACTCCGGCCGGATTGCGGCTGGAGGAAAGCATGTTCGTGGTGCGGATCACGGGGCGGTCGATGGAGCCGAAGATACCGGATGGCAGCCTATGCGTGTTCCGGGCTGGAGTGACGGGATCGCGGCAGGGGAAGTTGCTGTTGGTGGAGCGGCGTGACGTCTCCGAATCGGGCGGGCGGTATACGGTGAAGCGCTATCGCAGCGCGAAGGCGCACGCGGGGGAAGAGTGGCGACACTCGATGATCCGGCTGGAGCCCTTGAATCCCGAGTTTGAAGCGTGGGAGTTGGAAGAAGACCCGGACAAATTCCGCATCATCGGCGAATTTGTGCGAGTGTTGTAGCATGCAGCACGAGTTCGCGAACGGCAAGATCCTGCGCCTGATGCGGGGCGATATCACCCAGGTTGCAGTGGACGCGATCTGCAATGCAGCCAACTCCGCATTGCGCGGTGGCGGTGGTGTGGATGGGGCAATTCACCGTGCCGGCGGACCTTCCCTGATGCAGGAACTGGATCGCATCCGCGCGGCGCAAGGCGGGTGTCCAACGGGGAGCGCCGTGGCGACGACAGCCGGGAATCTGCCGGCGCAATACGTGTTTCATGCGGTGGGGCCGGTGTATCAGGGCGGACACGGCAATGAAGAGATGCAACTGTCATCGTGTTACCGCACTTGCCTGGAACTGGCTGAGGCACGCCAAGTGAAGCGCATCAGCTTTCCTTCCATCAGCACAGGGGTGTACGGATATCCGCTGGAGGAAGCCGCTCCCGTCGCCGTCGGGGTGGTGTTCGATTGGCTGGCGGAGCTACGAACGACCGTGGAGGAAGCGATCTTCGTGCTGTTTGACGGCAGAACGCTGGCGGCCTACGAGAATGCGCTACGCGCAAGGGTGAGTGGCGCGGCGGGTCGATGGTAGAATAAGAGAATTCATGCAAGTATTGCAGGCGGGGAGCCACAAGATTCTTTTGCTCGAGTTGGAACCGGAACTGGTGACGGATATCGCCAAGCAAGCTGGTTTCGAATGCCGCATTGTGGACGAGCGCCGTGTCTTGCAAGTGGAGCTTGCGGCGCCGGACCGGCAATCGCCGCTACTGCTGTTTGATGCCGCCGACCCGAGCAACCTTGGCTGGTTTTCGCGCTGCCAGTTTTACGTGGATGGCAATACGGGCAACGTGCTGCAGACGCCGCTGCAGGTGGCCAATGCAAAGGATCGTGGCGGGCGCCCGCTGCCGCACACCGTGCGGGTGCAAATCAACAAGGAACTGCCGGCGAATTTCCGGCTTCCGGGGAAGCAGCCCGTAACGGAGCAACTGGTCTATTCAGTGCTGTTCAACTTTCTGCAAGCGCTGTCGCAGGTCGGCGTGGGCGTCTGCGGCAACGGCGTTGTGAAACCGCTGGCCGGGCGCGTGGACGGCCCTGGCCAGAAGAATTGATCTCCGTCATCATTCCCACACTCAACGAAGAGTCGACAATCGAGGGCTTGTTGCGCTCGCTGGTTGCAGCGGGAGCGCGGGAGATTATCGTCGCCGACGGCGGCTCCACGGATCGCACGGAAGAGAAGGCGCGCCCGTACGCGACGGTGATTCGCTGCACGCGAGGCCGCGCCGCGCAGATGAATTGCGGAGTGCGCCATGCGACGGGCGATGTGCTGTGGTTTCTGCACGCCGACACGCGCATTGAGGCTGGGGCTTTGGAGGCCATCGAGGGGGCCATGCGGGATGCGCGCATCGCGGGCGGCAATTTCGATATTGCATTCGATGGAGAGGATCAGGCCGCGCGGATCTTTGCGTGGATCAACCGGCAGCGTTACCGGTTCGGGATTTTTTACGGAGACTCGGGTATCTTCGTGCGGCGTTCCGTATTCGAGGAGTTCGGCGGATACAGGGAGTGGCCCATCCTTGAGGATTATGAGTTGGCGCGGCGGTTGTGGAAGCGTGGCGAAGTGGCGTTCTTGAAGGAACGAATTCAGGTATCGAATCGCCGCTGGCGGAAGGCTGGGTTGTGGGCGACTCTGTGGCACTGGTTCTGGATTCAAGCACTGTATCTGGCGGGGGTGCCGCCACGCAAGCTTGCGGCGATGTATCGCGACGTGCGCTGATCAGATGCGGCGGCGCTCGGCGAGATGGAGTTTGTCGCCGGGGTTGAGGAAGTAATAGCGTTTGCCGCCGGAGCCGGTTCCGTACTTCGCGTCATAGACTGCTACTTTGCTTGCCCCAACCACTTCAGCAGTGTCGCCTTGAACGACGATGGCGGTGCTTTCATCAATGCCGATTCCGAGCAAGTGGGTGTGCTTTTGAATGACGGGCACCAGGTCGTCCTGACGGTTTCGCTTCAGCAGGTGCTGATCGACAGCGACACCGCGGAGGAAGCCCATACCCTGCTCGTAACCGGGAGCCATCATGATGGTGTTGCCTTCGCGCGCTCCACGGACGAGGTAGGAGCCCTGGATGGTGGCACCGGCCGACGATCCGCCGATCACGCCGCCACGATCAAGCAACCGCCAGAGTTCCTTGTGGGTGCGGGTGTTGAGATAGGAATCGACGAGACGCCATTGGCGGCCGCCGCCGAACCAGACGCCACCGGCCTTGCGAATCGGCGCGGTGAAGGCTTCGCTGTCGGCGACATTGCGGTCGCGAGTGTGCAGGACGGTGACATGCGGCACACCTGCTTTGGCGAGGAATTGCCGCTTGAGCCATTCGGCGTCGTAGGTTTCGCCTTCCGCGGCAGTGGGGATGAAGACGAACGGCGCGTTCTTCCCGCCGCCAAGTTCGAGGAAGCGATTGACGATGGCCGGCGGCATGGCGCCGCCACCGACGACAACCAGCGAGCCGCGTTCCGGCCCAACCTTTGGCTTTGCGGCATGGGCGAGCAGACCGCCCGCGATGGATCCCAGAAACAAACGGCGATCGAGCATGGTTATCTATCGCTTTTACCACGAACCATGGGCACGAAGATGACGGGGATGACACTGCGCTTGGAGATCTTGCCGTCCTTGCTCTTTTCGATCACCATGAGATGCTGTTCGCGGCCGCCTTCCGGGGCAACCAGTCTTCCGCCCGGTTTCAACTGGTCAATGAGAGCCTGTGGGATTTCCGGAGGCGCCGCAGTGAGGATGATGCGGTCAAAAGGAGCGTGTTCGGGCCACCCCTGGTAGCCGTCACCATGGCGGACTGTTATGTTTTTGCAGCCGGTGCGCTGGAACACTCTGGCGGACGAGGCGGCGAGTTCGGGCACAATTTCGATGGTGTAGACGTGTTTGGCGAGCTTGCTCAGGATGGCTGCCTGATAGCCCGACCCGGTGCCGATCTCCAGTACAATCTCCTGCGGTTTTGTTTCAAGCAACTGCGTCATCAGCCCGACGATGTAGGGTTGCGAAATGGTCTGCTGGTAGCCGATGGGCAGGGGGCGGTCTTCGTAGGCGTGGGCCTGTAGCTCGGCGGGCACGAATTCATGGCGGGGTGTGGACCGGATGGCCTCGAGTACGCGCGGGTCATGGATGCCCCGCGCTTCCAGGTGTTCCTTGACCATGGTCAGCCTCGCTTTCAGATAAGGGTCAGCCGCGAACAGGAAAAATGCACAGACGATCGCGGACTTCATACCTTCAGCGTGAATCAATTCCGCGCCGGGGACAAGGGACGTGGCATTCCGCCTACAATGGTTGAGACCCATGGCTCAGGACAGGATGGCTTCCCGCACCAATATTCCCGTGGAAACGACAGGACTGCTGCGGCAACTCGGCGTGGTGAGCGCCGCGGCGCTGGTGGTATCGAACATGATCGGTACCGGCATTTTCACCACCAGCGGGTTTCTCGCCGGGGATCTGGGTGACCCGAAGCTTGTATTGGGCATCTGGATTGTGGGCGCGCTCTGTGCGCTAGCCGGGGCGTTCTGCTATTCGGAACTCGGCGTGAATTTCCCGAGCTCCGGCGGGGAGTACGTGTACCTCACCAACGCGTTCGGGCCGTCGTGGGGATTCATGACGGGCTGGATCAGCTTCGTCGCCGGATTCTCGGCGCCGATCGCCACCAGCGCCCTCGCCTTCAGTGAATACCTCGGCTACTTCCTGCCCGCGTTGCGCATTGAGAATGCGATCTATCAGGTGTCGTTTGGATCGTGGAGCATCGTGGTGGGCGGGGGCCAATTGGCGGCCAGCACGCTGATCGTATTTCTGACGGTGCTGAACGTGGTCGGGGTGCAACGCTCGGCGCGCTTCCAGACGGTGTTCACCAGTCTCAAGGTGGCGGTGATTGTGGCGTTGATCGTGCTCGGCTTCTCGGCGGGACAGGGCAGTTGGGATCACTTCAGCCAGTCCGCGGTGCGCACATCGACGACGCCGATTCTGGCGCAGTTCGGGATCAGTTTGTTTTGGATTTACGGCAGCTACAGCGGATGGAACGCCGCCACTTACATCGCCGAGGAGTTGCGCAAGCCGGAGCGCACGCTGCCCATCGCGCTGACGGCGGGCACTATCATGGTGGCGATCTTGTACTTCGCGCTGAACGCCGTGTTCATCTACGCGCTGCCGCTGGAGGAAATGAAAGGGCAGATCGCCATCGGAACCATTGCGGCGCGCAAACTGTTCGGGGCGGAGATCGCGGGCCTGTTTGGAGCGCTGATGGCGGCGGGCCTGGTTTCCACAGTGAACGCGATGGTCACCGTGGGTCCGCGAGTGTATTACGCGATGGCGAAAAACCGGGCGTTTTTCGCGGCGGCGGCGAAAGTGCATCCGCGGTGGCATACGCCGGTGAATGCGATTGTGGCGCAGGGTATTGTCTCCGTACTGATGACGTTCATTCCGTTCGGGCTGCTGTTTGTGTATATCGCGGTCACGCTGAATCTGTTTGCGGGACTCGCCGTGGCGTCGATTTTCGTCTTCCGGCGCCGCCCGAACTGGCAGCGGCTGCCGGTGGTGAGCTTCGCATTTCCCCTTGTACCGGGATTCTTTCTTATCGTCAGCGCCTGGATGTACTATGTAGGCATCACCAATCAGCCAGTGGTCACGCTGGCCACCGGCCTGACTGTGGGTTTGGGAGCATTGATTTATCATTTCCGCATTCGGCAACGCGATTAATACATGGCAGAAATACTGGACGGAAAACTGGTCCGCGACGCGATACTTGCGTCGCTCAAACCGCGCATTGCGGCACTCGAGGAACTGCAGCGCCCGCCAGGGCTGGCAGTGGTGCTGGTGGGCAACAACCCGGCCAGCGAGATTTATGTTCGCAGCAAGGTGAAGGCGTGCGAGGAATTGGGCATCGTCAGCGAGAAGCATATGCCGACTGCCGACGTGACCACCGAAGAATTGCTGTTTCTGGTGCGCTCACTCAATCAGCGCCCCGATATCGACGGCATTCTGGTGCAACTGCCGCTACCGGAGCAAATCGACGAGCAGCAGGTATTGATGGCCATCGACCCCAATAAGGACGTGGATGGATTTCATCCGGTGAGCGCGGGACATTTGATGGCGAACCGCCCGTGGTTCCGACCCTGCACACCCGCCGGAGTGATGAAGCTGCTGGCGCACTTCAAGATCCCCATTGCCGGCAAGCGCGCCGTGGTGGTGGGGCGCAGCGATATCGTCGGCAAGCCGATGGCGATGCTGCTGCTGCACGAAAACGCCACAGTCACCATTTGCCACTCCAAGACCGCGGATCTTGCCGAAGAATGCCGGCGCGCGGATATCGTGGTGGCGGCCATCGGACGCCCGGCATTCCTTACCCCGGATTATGTTGCTCCACACGCGGTGGTGATCGATGTCGGGATCAACCGGCTCAAGGACCGCGAGAGCGTGGCGGAGATCTTTGCCAACGACGCAGGGCGGTTGGCGGCTTTCGACAAAACGGGCAGCGTGGTTGTGGGTGATGTACACCCCTCGGTGTTTCGCAACTGCGCCGCATACACGCCGGTGCCGGGCGGAGTCGGGCCGCTCACCATCGCCATGCTGATGAGCAATACCGTGCTCTCCGCCGAACTTCGATTCGGAACACCACAGTTATGATTTCACGGCGCACGTTGGCTGGATTGCTGGGCGCGAAGCTGCTGGCTCGCGAGTTGAAGCTGAGCCGCTTCGAACTGCACAGCGTGCGCGTACCGTTCGCCGAACGAGTGCGCGAGGCGTGGATGGAAAGCTGGAAATACCAGAAGCGCGATCAATCCGACTACGTGCTGCACTTCGTCAAACTGCATACCAGCGACGGGCTGACGGGCATCGGCGAAACCAAGATGCCGCGCCCCCAATCGGAAGCGCTGCTGCGGAAGATGATGGGACAACCCGCGGCGTCGTTTCTGGAAGACGATTCGCTGCGTGGGATACTCATCGCCATCTGCGATTTGATGGGGAAAGCCGCGGGCAAGCCGGTTTCGAAGCTGCTTTCTCCCACGGCGAAAGACCGCATTATCCCGACATGGTGGAGCCAGTGCTTTCCGCCGGCACTGATGGCATCGGAAGCGAAGTTGGGTGCGAGCCTCGGCTATCGCGTGCACAAGGTGAAGGCGCGCCCGTGGCACGATCCCATCGCCCAAGCCGCGGCCATTTGTGCCGTAGTACCGAAGAATTTCCGCATCTGGGTGGATGCGAACTCGACATGGGAAACGGTGGACAAAACGATCGCGGTGACCAAGGAACTGGCGCAATTCCCGAATTACTTCGCCATCGAATCGCCGATTCCGCGCACCGATATCGACGGATACCGGAAGCTGAAGGGCAGGCTGCCGCTGAAGATCTCCGAGCATGTCGATAACATCGATTTGGATTTGTGGACGCGGGAAAAACTCCTCGACACATGGGTTTCCGGAACACCGAAGCTGGGCAAGTATGTGCGGGATCTATCGGCGCGCGCCGCCGCCGCGCGGTGCCCCATCTGGATTGAGCATTCCATCGACAACGGCATTGCCCAAGTGTTCCAGGCACACCAGACGGCGGCGTTGCCAGGGATTGAGTACGCCATTGCGATCACTCACGTGCTGGAGGACGATTGCATGGCGGAACCGTTCACGGTGCGCGATGGCTACTACCGCATCCCCAACAAACCGGGCCTGGGCGTGACGCTGGATGAGCACGCACTGGAGAAATACAGGTTAGCCGAATAGCTCCCGCAGAGGCAGCGCAAAGCCCGGCAACAGCGGGTCAGTCAGTTGATCATCGCCCCGAAAACGGCACACGCTCCAATCGGGCTTGCAGACGTCCACGCTTGTTCCTTCCGGATCGACGATCCAGACACTGTGGGCGCCGTTGCCGAGGTAGAAGTGAACGCGATCGAGCAGGTCGTTGAATCTCTGCTCGGGCGAAAGAATTTCGATCATGATCGCCGAGGCGCTATCGGCGTAATCGGCGATCTCCTTGGGGCCAGCCACGAACACCATGTCCGGAAGATAGACGCGCCTATCTGCTTCCGGGCCGAAGCGGTGATGCCACTCCGAATGCGGCCGGCCCGCGTTGTGCGTGCGGCCATAGGCCAAAAGCGCGGCGCCAAGAATCACCAGGCAATCGGCGTGCAGATCGTTCGGAATCGGTTTGTCCCGAACCTCGCCACCCACGTATTCCGCACGTTTGCCACACTCCCGAATCAGTTCCGCGAAGGGCGGACAATTGGTAGCGGTCATGCCTTCATCGTAGCTACTTTGCCGCTCGAAGGTCGTAGCAGAGCAAGCGGGGGGTGGTGCCGTTGATGGCGTCGCGCGAGTGCTGGCTGATGTAAAGCAGTCCGCGGCTGAGAACCGGCGACGACCATGTCTCGCGCGCGGCGAACAGCCATGCACGGGCAAGTTCCTTGTATCCCTTGGGGGAAAGGTCCATCCAGAGCAGGTGGCCCAATTCCCCAAGTGCGAGGAAATGCCCGTCAACGTGCAGTAGGGTTCCGCGAAATGTGCCCAGCCGTTGTTTGCGCTGCTCGCCCTGGACCAGGAAGGTTTCATCCCATTCCGGCGTCACGCGCCACATCACTTTGCCGGTTTTGCGCTCCACGCAGACAAGGGATGCATCGGGTTCGTTGCGCCCGTCGAATGCGTAGAGATATCCGTCCTTTTCAATCGCCGTATTGAAGTGGGTGCCGATTTCGGGCGATGTCCAGGCGACGGTGTGCTTCATGGCGGGAGAGAGATCGAGCAGCGCGCCCCCGGTCTTGTAGGAAGCCGACACAAAGACCTGGTTGCCGGCGATCACCGGCGAGGCCGCGTTGACGGACTCGTAGCTCTTGCTGCGCCAGGGGAACTGAAAATCGACGGCGCCGTTCGCGGGATCGATGGAAAAGAGGCCACCCGTGGGCGGATTGCTTTCGCCGCCTGCGAAGACGAAAATACGGCGCTTTCCGTGGACCGTGGCGGGGACTGGCGATGCATAACTCGGGCCCCACTCTTTACCTGCACCCCACATCATCTTTCCCGTTGTCTTGTGAAACGCGGCCACACTGGGACCGTTTGGCGCACCGATGTTGACGATGAGCAGATCGCCCTCCAGAAGCGGAGTGGTGGCGGTGCCGAAGAAGTCCTGCGGAACTTTGAACTCGGAAGCAATGTTACGCGACCAGTAGACCTGGCCGGTTTGCAAGCGGAGACAGTGCAGTTTGCCTTCGGCGCCGTAGGTGTAGACGCGGTCGCCATCGATGACCGGGCTGGAACGCGGTCCGTTGTTGTAGCCGTAGCGGTCTTCAAACTGCGTCTCGTAGCTGAATTCCCAGTACTTCGCGCCCGTCTCAGGGTGAAGACATTCCACCTTCTCGCGATTGCCCTCGCGATGCATGTAGACGAGGTAATCACCGGCGATGGCGGGCGAACTATAGCCGGTGCCCTTCTTCATCTCCCAGACGAGTTTGGGCCCGCTCTTAGGCCAGGATTTCAGCAGCTTGGTTTCCGTGGAATAGCCGTTGTGCTGCGGTCCCAGAAACGATGTCCAATCGTGCGTTATTGCGCCAGCAGGCAGCGGCTTCGGCTTGCCGTGGAATTTCACGGCAGGGTTCGGCTTTGCCGCGGGCGCGGCAACCGCGGGCAGTTCTTTCACCGTGGGAGGCGCCGGGTCTTTGAATCCATCGGCGGCGGCCAGAGCAAGCAGGAGAACAAATCGGGTCACTTTTGTTTCTCCAGCGTGGACCGGTAATGGCGCTCGCGATCGGCGATGTATGCCTGGTAGCCTTTCGGGTCAATGAACGGATTGGGCCCGTCAGCGCTGAGTCGCTTCACCTTTTCTTCCATGTTGTAGTAAACGCCGTGAGCACCGAGAAAGATGTCGCAGGGCAGGCTCTTCCAGACTTTGAAGCTACGGGCGAAATCCGCGGCGATTTCCGGATAGATGGCGTTCTTCACCAGTTGGTAGCCGGGATTCACGTTGGGCGATCCGACAATCACGACATCGTACGTCTTGCCCTTGTCTTTGGCCTTCATGGTCCATGTGGTGCAGCCGCGCGTGTGGCCCGGCGTGTGCACGGCAACCAGCGTAATGCCCCCCAGCGTCACCTTCTCCCCATCCTTCAGCACCTTATCCACCTTGCATGGCTTCCAGCCGCCCTTGTAGAGATACTGCCCTTCCCCGCCCGTGCGGACCACATCTTCGTCGCCCTGCATAACGTACACCTGGGCGCCCGTCAACTCCTTCACAAGTGCGTTGCCGGCCACGTGATCGCCGTGAGCGTGGCTGGTGAGAAGGATCTTGACATCCTTAAACTGAAATCCCAGTTTTTCCACGTTCTGGCGGATGATGGGCACCGTCTGATCGAAGCTGGAATTGATCAGAATGTGTCCTTGCGGCGTAGTGATGAGATAGGTGGAGAGTCCTTTGGAGCCCACATAGTAGAGGTTGTCGGCAATGCGATGAGGATCATACGGCTCATTCCAGTCGCTTTGCGCGGAGAGCAGAAAGGCCCAACCCAGAAGGGCCGTGGAGACACGAAACGTCATTCGGCCATTATACGTTCCCGCCGGAGTGGAATCCTGTTGCGCCGTGGATTAAGTTAAGGTAATTGGGTCGCAATGAAGCCGAAGCGGAAGAAGGAATCTCCAACACCCCCACCACCACCGGATCCTAAGCCGCTGCTGGCGTTTCTGGGTATTTGCGCGGGAATCTGGATGATCAGTTCGTTCGCCGCACTCATTCTGTTCAACCGGCACGTCTGGCGCGAAGAACTCGCCGAAGGCGCCTTCTATCCGTGGGCCGGCGCGATTGCGATGCTGCTGGCGGAAGCAGCGTTCATGACGCTCGTCCTGTGCGGATCGAAGCAGATTGCCAGAAGCCGCCGCTTCTCGCTTGCTGGGAAGGCACTGCTTGCCGTGGGTAGTGCTTGTTTTTCGGTAGTGCTGTTTCTATCGCTGGTGAGTTGGATCACATGCGCCTATCAGAGCGGCTTCCTGACGCGCAGTTCTCTTATGGCCACGGCTTTCGACTTCTCGTCGATCTATCCCTTCCTGTCTTTCCGCGAGCAAGCGACGCTGGCCGTTGCGATGCTTGCCGCCGTGGCCGTGATATCCGCGCTGGCACGTAAGGCTCCGGCCGCGGCGTACCATCATCTGCGATGGCATGCTGTGTTCACGCTGGGAGCGGCCCTGTGCAGCGTCATCTGGCTGCGGATATTGCCATTCACACACCTTGGACAGGCGCCGCGGCAAAGCCTGGAAGGGATCGTGAAGGCTCGCCTGCTGCCCACCGCGACGATCTTATGGGCGCCCATTTTGTTCCCGGATGCCGGCGCCAGGGCAATCAGTGTGCCGCTCTCCCGCAGGTATGATCTGCCGGCATACGCGTCCCGAGTCGATCGAAAGCGGCAGCGGCCGAATCTACTGCTGATTGCCATCGAATCGCTGCGTCACGATGAGGTTGGGCGGATGGTTGCCGGGCGCATGGTGATGCCCACGCTGAGCCGCATGGCGGAAGAAGGATTCGAGTTCCGGCGAGCCTACTCGAGCGGCAACGAGTCACTCTATTCGATGACAAGCCTCATCAGCGGCCTGCATCCGCTAAAGACACCATCGCGCGACAGGTTCGAACCCATCGACTATCCGATGCTGCGCCTGCCTGACGTCCTTTCTACCGCCTACGATACAGCGTTCATTTCCTCCTCCAATGAGAAGTGGCAGAACATGGTCAACGTGTCGCGGTCGCCGCATCTCGGATTCTTCTATGACGCGGAGACACATCAGGGAAAATCGCTACCCGCCGACCCGGTGGACAGTGGTTTCGCGGAGGAAGTGGCAAAGGGAAATCTGCGCACCGGCACGCTGGACGACGCCACCACCACGGAGCAGCTTCACCAATGGCTGCAACGC
>CALFYN010000544.1 GCA_937952345.1 uncultured Acidobacteriota bacterium | reverse complement strand
TGCTAAGGTCATCGAATCCACAATGTGCGGGCGCTTCCTGCCGATGAGAGCAGTAAGCGCACATGAACACACAAGCACACCCGCCGGAATACCCGGTGGAAAGAGAAGAATCGGCGCTGACGGGACACTGCCGCAGGGTAGCCTCGGCGGCCGTCGAACTGTCCAAGCGTTTGGGATGGAGTATCGATGAACAGAGGGCGATGCGGGAGGCGGCGATGGATCATCACCATTTCGCGCTTCCTTCGCAGTCGCGGCTGCTGACGCGGCTGGTGGATGAGATGTGGGGGTATTCGCCGGCGGGAGATGCGCCGGCGCGGGAGACACAGGATCGCGAGAAGGCGCTGGAGTTATGCTGCCTCTTCGTGCAGCGCTGGGAGTTTGCCCCATACGAGTTCACCACGTGGCCTGATATTGTGGCCGAGTTGCGGATGCTGGCCGCGGACGGCTTCTTTGAGCCCGCGCAAGTGGAGGCGCTGGCCGTGGTGCCGACGGTGCGGCTGGAGGACGTACGGGCGGTAGTTTCGAAGCTGCCGGTTTTTCCGGCGGTGGCGTTGAAGGCGATCAAGGTAGCGCAGAACCCGATGTCGAGCGCGGCCATGATCGAGGACATTGTGGGGTCGGACCCGGTGCTGGCCGGGGAAGTGCTGCGGGCAGCCAACTCTCCGCTGTACGCCCCAAGCCTGAAGATCCAGACGATCCGGCAGGCGGCGCTGTTTATGGGCATGAACGACTGCGGTCGGGTGATCGCGGCGGCGGCGCTGCGGCCGATGTTTCAGAGCCCGCTGGTGCGGCCGTTATGGAATCACTCGCTGGAAGTGGCGCGGCTGGCCGAGGCGTTGGCGCGGGACTCGGGCAGTGCGAATCCGGACGAGGCCTTTCTCTGCGGCTTGCTGCACGATGTAGGCCGGCTGGCGCTGTGGAAGCTGCCCGGGAAGCTGACCAACCAATATACGACGCTGCTGCAGAACGGGTGCGAACCGATGTTCGCGGAGACGATTCTGGCGGGCTTTGACCATACGGTGGCGGGACGGGAAGTGGCGCAGCGGTGGGCGTTGCCGCCCGCGTTTGCGGCCGCGGTGGAGTTCCACCATCAGCCCGAGCAATCCGATGCGACCCTGCCGAGCATTTTGTATCTGGCCGAGCACTGTAGCGGGTCGGCGGAGGACTTGCCATCGGCGGCGCGGTTCCAGATTGCGCTGGACCGGGTGGGCATCACAAGGGCGAAGTTGAACGCGCTGCCGGCATTCTCGGCCCATGGGCAGTGGTAGAACGTGATAGGGTAAGACGCATATCCCCATGCGTCCGGCTCTACTGCTTGTTCTGACTACATCCCTACTCTGCGGGCAGGAGGCGCGCCTCAACGCACTGCTCAAGGACATGCTGATCTTCGACGCGCATATCGACACGCCGCGCTACTTCCTGGATGAGGGATACAAGCTGGCCGAGCGGCACACCTACTATGAGCTGGATCTGCCTCGATTGCGCGAAGGCCGCGTGGGCGCGGTCCTGTTCGGGATCTTCGCGCAACCCCAGGATTTCCAGCCCTTCGAGTGGCTGCCGCGGTCGCTGGAGGTGCTGGATGCGCTGCATGAAGAGGTGCGGCGCAATGCGGCGCAGATGGAGTTCGCCTACACAAGCGAAGATGTGACGCGCATCCACAAGTCGGGCAAGGTGGCGGCGCTGGCGAGCCTGGAAGGGGGCCATCTGTTCGGGGACAGCGAGCGCATCCTGCGCGACTTCTACCGGCTGGGCATCCGTTATGTTACGTTGGCCCACTTCCGCAACAGCTTGTATGCGGACTCGATGACCGACGAGCGCAAGCATGGCGGGCTGTCGGCGAAGGGGCGCGATCTGGTGCGTGAGATGAACCGGATGGGGATGATGGTGGATGTATCGCACATCAGCGATGAGGCAGTGTTTGACGCCGTGCGCACGAGCGTGTCGCCCGTCATCGCCTCGCACTCGTCGGTGAAGGCGATCGCCCCGATCCCACGCAACATGCCCGATGAGGTAATCCGGGCCGTGGCTTCGAAGGGCGGTGTGATCTGCATCAACTTCCATGCCGGGTATTTGAACGAAGCGGCCTACAACGTCTATATCGGCAACCGGCCGAAGCGCGATGCGGAGATCAAGGCGGTGGGCAGGAACTGGGAACAGGTGCGGCGCATCCAGCGCCGCTATTACGACCTGATGCCTCCGGTGAATGTGAAGGAGTTGCTGCGGCACATCGATTACGTGGCGAAGCTGGCGGGGGCCGATCACGTGGCGCTGGGTTCGGACTTTGACGGCATCAGCGGCATGGCTCCGAGGGGTATGGAAGACGTATCGAAGTATCCGGTGCTGGTGCGGGGGCTGATGGACATGGGCTATAACGACGCCGACATTCGCAAGATCATGGGAGGCAATCTGGTCCGGGTCATGCGCGAGAACGAAAGGAGAGCCGCACGATGAGGAGACGGGAATTCGTAGGGACGCTGGCCGCCGCGCAGGCGCTGCCGGCGCAGAGCGGGAAGAAGCGGATCGCGTGCCTGAGCAGCACGTATCATGTCCGCTCGCATTCGGACAACTTCATCACACGCTTTCTGGAAGGCTATTGGATCCACGAGAAGTATTACGAACCTCCTTTCGAAGTGGCGTCGTTGTGGATGGACCAGATCCATCCGGCGGATATCGGAAACCGGCTGGCGGCGGCGTATAAGGTGCGGCGCGCTTCGTCGATCGCCGATGCATTGACTCTGGGCACGGGGAAACTGGCGGTGGATGGCGTGATCCTGGTGTGCGAGCACGGCAACTACCCGCACAACGAGAAGCAGCAGCAGCTTTACCCGCGGTACGAGTTCTTCGAGCAGGTGGTGGACGTATTTCGCAAGAGCGGGCGGTCCTGTCCCGTGTTCGTAGACAAGCATCTGTCCTACGACTGGAAGAAAGCGAAGCAGATGTACGACTGGTCGCGGGAACTGAAGTTCCCGTTCATGGCCGGGTCGAGCGTGCCGGTGACGTTCCGGCGTCCGGCGCTGGATCCTCCGTTGGGTACGCCGATGGAGACGGCGCTGTCGTTCGGTGGAGGCTGGGTTGCTGAC
>CALFYN010000543.1 GCA_937952345.1 uncultured Acidobacteriota bacterium | reverse complement strand
GCATGGCAACTCCCATTCGTTCTTAACGCATGAGTTCGTCAGCGCGATTCGCGAGGACCGCCAACCTTCGGTGAACATCTACGAAGCGATTGCCTATACGCTCCCCGGTATTGTGGCGCATCAATCGGCGCTGAAGGGCGGGGTGACGATGAAGATTCGGGATTACGGACGGGTGTGACGTCTATGGAGCGGAGCCGGTTCGTCCATGAGGGGGTGCATGTGAAACACGAGCGTTATGTGGAGTTGCAGAGCCTCAGTCAGTCGGTGTTTAGAGCAGCGGTCGAATCCTGGGCGCATTACCCCGGGGACGAACGCGAGTGGGCAGACGAGTGGCGTAATTCACTGGACTATATTGCGGCCACACTCCGCATTGGTTATCAAGTTGACGGCAGGATAGCCCAAAAGGCAGATATCTCCACATGGGTCACCGGCGAAGAAAGGAGCCAATAGGTACGAATTGGTGGTGCATCTGTGGGAAGAACTCGCGCCGGGTTTGGTGAGAATTCGCTTGATCTCCGCACGAGACGCTACCAGGAGAGAGCGCGAGCAGTATTGGAGCGGCCAATGAGAGGCAAGAAGACAACGCAGAAGGAAGTGGCGGAAGTCGATTTCAGCAAAGGTGTGCGTGGGCTTCACCATGTGCCCGCATCTGCCCGCGTTTACATGCCTGTGTCCATTGAGCGGGCGTGTGGGAATATTTTCCCGCAACGCGGAGAGCAGCGGTGTGGAACTTTCGTAGCTTGTAACGAAGTGCTCAAACGCGATATCGAGACTAAAGAGAAACGGAAGTAGCGCGGCGGATGTTTCGGCTTTGGTAAGATCCGTCTGATGCGGAAACTCAACCGTCGCGAACTGACTCGGGCTGCGTTTGCAGCCATGGCTGCTCCTACTGCTTTGCAGGCGCAAGCCTCATCGATCACACATGGGCCGATTCTGGGCCATGTCACTGCAACGGAGATCCATATCTGGGGGCGCACGGCGCGGCCGGGCGAGTTTCGTGTTCGCTACGGGACGGATGCCAGCCGCATGGATCAGCTTTCCGAGCCGGTGCGCACGACGTTCGATCACGACAACGCGGCGTGGGTGAAGATCGCGGGATTGAAACCGGGGACGAAGTATTACTTCCGGCTGGTGGCGGGTCCGTCGAATGAAGGATCGCCGGCGCATGCGGGGAGTTTTCATACCGTGCCCGATAGCGCGGCGTACCGCGGGCCGCTCAATCCGAAAGGGCTGTTCAATTTTCGTTTTCAGTTCGGGTCGTGCGCGAATCAGAAGCCGGGAAATGGGATGGGTCCGGGGTTGCCGGCGTATCAGACGATGCGGCGGCAACTGAAGGACAAGGTGCTGTTCGCGGTGATGAACGGCGATTGGCTGTACGAAGACAAACGCGAGTTTCCGGTGACGGAGTGGTGCAAGCAGACTGGATGCCCCCCGGCGTCGATTCCGAACATTCTGCGTATTGCGCCGTCGATGACCGGCGTGTGGGAGAACTACAAGTTCTTCTTGGAACGCGGTGTGAACATGGCTGCGTGGCACAAGGAAGTGCCGAGCTACTTTACGCCCGACGATCACGAGATTCTCAACGATGTATACGGCACGGCTACGCCCGGCAACAACAGCCGGAGGGCCGTGTTTCGCGATATCTCGCTGCGTGCCTGGCATGACTACATTGCGGGAAGCAATCCACTGGCAACATCGGAGCCGGCGCATTTCGGCAAGGCATCGATGAAAGCGGGCAGCGATGTGTTGACGGATGCGGCTACGGACTTCACGAAGCTGAAGTTGTCGGAGCTTTCCAATCTGCACGTGCATTGGGGCGGACAATTGGCGGGTGTGGATGTGGGGAAGTTGGACGACGCGGGCGGGGATCCGAACGCGGGCGTGTATAACGTTGTCGAAGTGCTGGATGCACACCGCTTAAAGATCGCTCCCGCCGCGCGCGCCAACAGTGAGAGCGGGTATTCGATTGGGCGGCATTCTTACGGGAAGTTTCGTGTGGGCAATGTGGAAGTGTATCTTCTGGATACGCGGAGCCTCCGCGATGTCTTCGACACAAAGGATCCGGTGAGCCACGGGCTGTCGATGATTGGACGCGCACAACGCGAATGGCTGATGCGCAGCATGAAGGAGAGCGACGCCGACTTCTTCTTTCTGGCATCCACCGTGAATCTGATGATTCCGCACGTGGGGAGTCCGGGATCGTCGGGACCGATTGAAGGCAAGGATGACGCCTGGACGGCGTTCGGTGAAGAGCGCGAGATGCTGCTAAGGTTCTGGGAATCGTTGAATAAGCCCGTGATGGTGATGACCGGCGATCTGCACAATAGTTTCGCGGTAAAGGTGACCGACAAAGTGTGGGAGTTTTGTTCCGGGCCGCACAATTCGGCGAACCATCCGGCGCGCAGCGAGGGCGATCGCCCTCCGAATGGTCCGTTCAATTCGCGCGGGCGGATGTGTGATATCCGCTGGTCGACCTACTTCCGCAACGATGTGCCTCCCAAGCTACGGCGCAAGCCTGTCTATGCGGTGGCGCAGATCAACAACGTATTTGAGAATCCCGATGAAGCGGGGAACAAACGTTGGGTGGCGTTTGATAAGCCGCATGTGGTCATTCAATACTTCGACGGTGTAACGGGCGATCTGCTGTACGCCGAGCCGGTACACGCGTAATGCAGAGGCGGACGTTACTGCAGGTGCTTCCCGCGGCGGCGGCGGCGTTGCCGGATGTAGCGCTGGGGCAATCGCACCCGTTGCTGGAGGAGCAGGCCGCGCAGATTCTGGCCCAGGCGGAGAAGGAGTTGGCTACGCCTGCATCGTGGGAACCTCTGCGCGCACAGCGGAGAAGGGAATTGCAGGCGATGCTTGGCCTCGACCCATGGCCCGCCCGCACGCCGTTGAATGTACAGGTCCGCGGCACGCTCGACCGCGACGATCATACGGTGGAGAAGTTGACGTTTGAGAGCATCCCCAAGTTTTACGTCACGGCGAACCTGTATCTGCCCAAACAGCGTCGCGGCAAGTTGCCTGCGATCGTTTACGTGTGCGGGCATGCCATGGTGCCCGAGGGCGCCAAGACGGCGTATCAGCGGCACGGGATCAGCTTTGCGCGGAACGGGTATGCGTGCTTGATCGTGGACCCCATTCAGATTGCCGAGGTGTTTTCGCTGCATCATGGCGTGTACGCGATGCAACTCTACGATTGGTATGCGCGTGGCTATACGCCGGCCGGCATCGATGTGTGGAATGCGATCCGGGCGATTGACTACCTGGTGTCGCGCCCAGAGGTGGATGCCGCAAAGATCGGGATGACGGGGCGGTCGGGCGGCGCGGCGATGACCTGGTTCACGGCTGCGCTGGATGAGCGGATCAAAGTGGCGGCGCCGGTGATGGGGATCAGCACATACCTGGCGAATCTGCGCGAGGACACGCAGAAGCGGCATTGCGACTGCATGTTCCCCATCAATTTTTACCGCCACGATATGACGCATCAGGGCGGATTGATTGCTCCGCGGCCGTTGTTGATGGCGCACGGCAAGAAGGATGATTTGTTTCCCGTGCCGGGGTATACGAAGTTCGAAGAGATGATGACGAAGCTGTATCAGGGCTACGGGCATCCGGATCGGTTCCGGAACATCGTAGTGGACACGGGCCATCAGGATTCGGATTTTCTGCGCGAGCAGGTGTTGCGCTGGTTCGATAAACACCTGGTGGGCATGGATCGCGAGCCGGAGACGACGTATCAGAATGCGAAGCCGGCCGAGTTGACGGTCTTCTCGGGCAAACCTCCGGCGGACGCCATCAATCCTCGTGTGCATCTGTTGTTCAAGCCGATTGCGAAGCCGCAGCCGAATCTGCTGCGAACTTTGAAGACGCAGGTGTTCGCACATGCCTTGACACAGAAGGGCAATCCTCGGACGCGGGTCCGCGTGCCGCAACAGGAGGGGCGATATCCGGGGTTTCTGTATATCGCGCCGATTGGGGAAGACCCGGGGCTGACGGGGAATTTCTTCCGCCTTGGGGCACTTCCGTCGAATGTGGTGCAAATGACCGCACAGGCGTTCGAATGGCAGCCGGCGGAGTATCGCGGGCTGATTCGCAATGCCATGCATGTGGGCACGACTCCCGAAACAATTCGATTGCAGGATGTTCTGGCGGCAGTGGACGAGTTGCTGCGGCATCCGAAGGTGGATGCGTCGAAAATTGTGCTGGCCGGTAGGGGCATCGATGCGGGGATTGCCTTGTATGCCGCGGCGCTGGATGAGCGGATCACGGATGTGCTTCTGATTCAGCCTCCGGAAACGCATATTCGCGGACCGATCTTCCTGAACGTGCTGCGGCACACGGACATTGCGGGAACGGCGAGCGCGCTGGCTCCGCGGAAGCTGCACTTCTTTCACTACAAGCCGCCCGTGTTTCAAGGCCCGCACATGCGGGAGATCTATTCGCTGGCCCAGCCGTTCACGGCTTGATGGGAGTTATACTCATCCAATGAAGCGCAGCGTGACCCTGGCTGCCGCAGTGGCGGCGGCATTTGTTGTTGGCTTGGCGCAGACTCCGAAAGAGAAATTTTACACTCCGAATCCGAAGAGCCCGCCGCGGTTCGCTTCGGTGAAGATCAACGGAAAGGAAATGTGGATCGCTTATCATGCTCCCTCCGTGCGCAGCCGGACAATTTT
Organism: uncultured Acidobacteriota bacterium; assembly: GCA_937952345.1. Taxonomy (GTDB): domain Bacteria; phylum Acidobacteriota; class Terriglobia; order Bryobacterales; family Bryobacteraceae; genus CADEFT01. The sequence goes on along the minus strand of CALFYN010000543.1, from coordinate 4,653 downwards.
CGGCGGCGATAACGCATTGCATCCAAATGGGACCACTTGGCGGCTGGGCGCGGATCAGGCAACGTTTCTGCACACCGATGCGGATCTCGATATCGGCGGAACCAGCATTCCCGCCGGCGAATACACATTGTTTATTGCTCTGCACGAAGGCAAGTGGGATCTGATTATCAACAAGCAGACGGGGCAATGGGGAGTGGCTCGCGGCGGCGCCGCGAACTTCCATCCGGCCAATAATGCCGCTGTTGCGTCGATGACCCTGCGGCGGAATCCTTCGCTGGTGGAGGAGTTGAAGATCGATCTTGCTCCGGCCGGCGGAAATAAGGTTAAGATGCAAATCGAATGGGAACACGCCATGGCAACGATTGGCGTTACGGTGAAGTGAAATGCTGCTGCAATTGATGTTGGTGCTGACAATGCATACCCATGCCCAATCAAAAGCATGGGCGGAGCCGACGTTCGAATCTTTGGGACTCTATTTCAACGTCGCCAGCGCGCCGGCGCGCTGTGAAGTGCAATTCCGGGAATCCGGGGCCGGACCATGGCGGGACGGGCACTGGATGGTCTACGATCCTCGGGAGAAACAGTGCCGCGGCTCGTTGGTAATGCTGAAGTCCGATACGGCATACGATGTACGAATGACGGGCGGCGGGGAGAGCGCGGAAATGCAGGCTCGCACCAGGAGCGAGGTGTTTCCCATTGGCAAAACAACGTATCTTTCCGGTGTGCCCACGGACCGCGTTCTCCGCATCACCGAAGGAGGAAACGCATCCGGTTGGCATCTGGTAACTCCCTCGCCCAAAACAAAATGGGTTTCCGATGTTTTTAACCTTTCGGACAACAACCTTACGATCGAGGCGGATTACGTCATCGTGCGCGGCGTGGAACTGCGCAACGCGGCGGTGCACGCCATCCATATCAAGGAAGGTGTGCAGAATGTCGTGATCGAAGATTCGCACATCAGCGGATGGGGACGGATTGGCGGGGCTCGGGTGTGGGGGGTGACGACGGGATCGGATAGTGCGGTGTTCGCAGGGCGGGGCGCAGGCCGCTTGGTGATCCAGCGGAATCTGATCGAACATCCACGCGGCGGAGCGAATGACTGGGAATCCGGGCATCCGTCCGGCCCGCAGGCCATCACTCTAATTGATTCGAGAGGCGGGAATGTGATTCGCTACAACACGATTCAGTCGTCGGAGGATCACGGGTTCAACGATGGAATTGGCGGCGGATCGAACTACAGCTTCGCGGGCAGCCCGAACCGCGACTCCGACATTTACGGAAATATTGTTTCCCATTGCTGGGACGATGCCATTGAGAGCGAAGGCGCGAATCGCAATGTGCGCATCTGGAGTAACTACATTCACCACACGTTCGTCCATGTGGCCACTGCGGCGACCGCGATGGGTCCGCTGTACATCTTCCGCAACGTGTTCGGCGAGAGTCGGCTCACGCACATGGATCCCATCGGGGGGATGATGATCAAGACCGGGATGAACATGGTTACGATCAACGGGGAACGTGTATCCACGGGCCTGGGATACCGATTCATCTATCACAATACGGCGCTGCAGCCGAAAGGCGGGCTGGACGTGTTTAGCAGTCACGAATTGCACAATGCCGTGACGCGGAACAACATCTTCTATTCGCGCGGGCGGACGTACCCGCAGGACCGCGGTGCGCCTGCGAATGATTTCCAGAACGATCTGACCGGAGGCTACCTGGGCGGTGGATTCGTGCAATCGATGTTTCTGCCGTCGCAGCGGCTGGAGTGGTTTCTGGCTCCAACGATGAAGCGCATTCAATGGGGACGTGTGGAATTCAGTGCCAACGGGCAGAAGACATCCATCACGGACCCGATGATCCACGGGCCGAATCCCGCGCTGGACAAGGGTGTGAAGCTGCCGGGATTCAACGATCAATTCACCGGCGCCGCGCCGGATATCGGAGCGTACGAAACCGGACAGCCCGCACTGCGCTTTGGGCGGGAGATGGCGCCGGGATTTTCGCGTGCGCCTTGGGAACTCTATACGGCGGAGAAACCGTGAGCGAAGCACAGCGGCTCTTTGAGTGCTTTCTCCGCAAGCGCGCTGCGCCTGAGGAATTGGTGCGCCAATACGATGCGGCATGTGCAGCTCTGTCTCTGCCCTCCGATGCACTTACCGAACGATTGGTTGCCTCGCGCGCTGACCTGGCAGCGGTGGAATTAGTGCGGCGCCGCCGCGATCCGCGCAACGGATTGACCTTGCGCGCGCTGCTGCTGCTGTCATTGGCAGAGGCGCGTTCCGACTGCGCTTCGATGTTCGTGTTGGAATCGCCATCGGCACTGGGTGCGTGGCTGGAACTGGCGGTGGCGCCGTTGCGCGCCGCGTATCGCTGGATGATAGGCACATGGCTTCTGTGGCGGCATGAACGCGGACTCTGAAGTGATCGTGGTGGGTTCCGGGCCCGCCGGCGCGATGGCTGCATGGGCGCTGCGGGGGCGCGGTGTTCGCGTGCTGGATTTCGGCGCCACCGCTGCCGATGTTCCGCGGTTGCGCCAGAACCTGTACGAATATCGCCGCACACACGATTTGACACCGTACGTCATTGGCGAGCGGTTCGAAGGCCTGCGCAACTTGCGCGGCGACGCTCCGGTGAGCTTGAAACTGCGCGCGCCCGCACTCGAGTTCGTCATCCGTGATTCGGAGCGGTTGGCGCCGCTCGCTTCCTCCACGTTCCGTCCGGTCATCAGCCTGGCAAAGGGAGGGTTCGCGAATGCATGGGGCGCCGGGGTGTATCGCTTCGGGGACGACGATCTGCGCGGGTTTCCAGTGGGCCTGACTGAGATGAAGCCGCATTACGATGCTGTGGCCAGGCACATTGGCATCAGCGGCGAGCGCGACGATCTCTGGGAGGAGTTCGGTGAAGAGCCTGCGCTTGATCCGCCGATGCGCCTCTCACGAAACTGCAGCGCCATTCTAGACGCTTACCAGCGTAACCGAACGAAGTGGTTGGCGCGAGGCGTTCGCATCGGGCGGCCTCGTCTGGCGGTGATTACCAAGCCGCGCGAAGGCCGCGAGCCATATGCCTACCGCTGTCTGGAGTTCGTGCAGACGGGCGATCCGGCAATGTACAACCCTGCCACAACGATTGATGAACTCGCCGGCAGCGGTGCGATTTCGTATGAGCGCGGCTGGCTGGTGCAGCGATTTCGCGAGACCGACTCCGGAGTTGAGGTGGTGGCCCGCGACAAGCAAGGGTGCCTGGTGACGTTTCGTGCCCGGACATTGATCCTCGCTGCCGGAGCGCTGAACACGGCGCGGATCGTACTGGCCTCCTACGCGGATCACAGCACAAGGCTGCCCTTGCTGGATAACCCGATGACCGTGCTCGCCATGTTTCATCCACGGGCGTTTGGACGGACGCTCGACCCGCACGATAGCGGACTCGCGCAGTTGAACATGGTGCTATCAGGTGCGGCGTTCGGACGGAAGTATCAGGCGAGTATGTACGGCTGTAACGGTGCCCCGATGTCGGAGTTTCTGGCAATGCTTCCGTTTTCACTCGATGGCAATCGGCGGTTGTTGCGCTATCTGTTGCCCGCATTGTCCCTGGCGATTGTGTTCCATCCGGCCGAACCTTCCAGCGGCCAATATCTGCGATTACGTGAGGATGGCGTGCTGGAAGCGGGCTACGATTGGCGGCCCGATGGGTCGCTCGCGGCTCGTGTGTGCGCCGTATTTCGGGGGTTGGGGCTTTGGACTGCCGCGGCAATGGCGAAGCACAGTTCACCCGGAGAAGGGATTCACTATGCCGGCACGTTGCCCATGGCTGAGCGGCCGGGTCGTTATCAGTTGCATCGCGATGGACGTTTGGAAGGCACTCGGAGTGTGTACGTGTGCGATGGCGCGTGTCTGCCACGACTGCCGGCGAAGAATCACACCTACACGATCATGGCGAATGCGCACCGCATCGCATCGGGGATTGCCGGATGACAGTATTTGTGACTGGTGCGACCGGATTCTTGGGGGCCACCTTGACTGCGCATTGGCGCGCACGCGGATTCGCCGTGCGCGATTCGGGCCACGCCAGGTTGGGCGAGGCTCTTCCGGATGCGGAATTCGCCGGTTGCGATGCGGTGGTACATCTGGCGCACGATTTCGCGCTTGAGGCTGCGGAGCGGAATCGCCAAGGAACAATGGCGTGGTTTGATGCCGCGGCGCGGGCAGGCGTGCAGCGGCAGTTGTTCGTGAGTTCATTCAGCGCTCGCTCCGATTCGGCAAGTGTGTATGGCGCCACCAAGTTTGCGATCGAGCAGACATTGTTGCCGCGTGGATCGTTGATAGTGCGGCCTGGGCTGGTGGCCGGTAACGGCGGTATGTTCGCGCGCATGGTGAGAACGCTGCGGCGCACTCCCGTCGCGCCGCTGGTATTGCCCGATGCGAGGAGCGTGGCTGTGGTTTCCATGGAGGATTTCCTGACGGCAATGACGCGACTGCTGGAAGGATCTGAAATGGGCGCCTGGAACCTCTTTGCGCCTTCGCTACTGACCGGCCGTGAGTTTACGCATGCCGTGTGGCGGGGGCTTGCCAAGCGCGGCTTCGTGCTGGAAGTGCCACAGGGATTGGCGGTGGGCTCATTGCGTTTGGTGGGCGCGGACAGAGCGCTCGACAG
>CALFYN010000542.1 GCA_937952345.1 uncultured Acidobacteriota bacterium | reverse complement strand
CAATTCTGCAATTTTCTTATATGAGTTTTCTTGCTTATGCCGGCGCAGCGATCGCTTACTGGCTTGTCTAAGCCGACACGTAAGTGAAACACGCTAGGGCTGTTATCAGTTTCACCGGATCAAGTATTAGTACTATCGATCCGTAAATAGTCCTTTCTTGTTCCGGTACTAGACCAACCTTTTATTCATTCCCATCCCTTGTAGCCGCGTGAGATTGTAAATCCAGGTTACAAATGGAGGAACTCAACTAGACATGAAGATGGTTCTATGGATGGCACTGGCTTTGGGAATGGCCGGTCTTGCCCCTGCAGCTTCGATCGTCGCAGTCGACGCATATGCCGGCTCCGGCAACACAGGTTCAAACAATGGCGATGTGATCGGGAGGCTCCGGTCCTTTGATATCAATTTCGTTCAGATCAGCAACACCGGCAATGATGTCACTGTCGTTGTTCGTATGAATTATGGAGCCGAAGGTGGTGACACAACCTTGTCTCCTATCACCTTCAGCAGCTTCCCGGCTGTTAACCCGGGCGACGTGCTGATCTCCAACGGCTCCAATCTGTGGGCGATTCCGCTCATCTCTCACAACAACACGACTCCCGGCGCGGGCGGAATGACAATGGCCAATCTCTATTCGGTCACCAGCTTCCTGACGGCATCCACGGTTCTGGGCAACCCTTCGGGCGGCACCTACCGGCCGAACGAGTTTGTGTGGGGAAACTCGACCGGCGCCACCCAGCAGAACACCGGCTCGGGAGGGCGTAGCGTGAGCCTGATCAACAGCCCCTATGAGATCGAAGTTCTCATCAACTTCACCACGACTTCGACCGCCTTTCTCAACGCGCTCGGCGACAGCGGCACTCTGCTGCACTTTGCTTCCGCCACCTGCGGCAACGACATTGTGAATGGCAGCCCCAGCGGCGACGAGACCGTCCCTGAGCCTGCCTCGCTGGCTCTGATGGGTGCGGGTCTGCTTGGAATTGGCCTGTGGGGCCGCAAGCGCCTCAGCTAACCGTTTGCTGTTTTCCTCTTCCACTATAGCCCCGGCGTTGTCCGGGGCTTTTTCTTTGGTTGCGGGGCGATAGAATAACAGATTGCTCAAGCCTCAGCCCATCGGAATCGCCAGCGCCGTCGCCGCTCTCCTGATCTCGTTCCTGTGGGGTGGGAACATCGTATCCATCCGCGTTGGACTGGCCAGTCTGCCTCCCATCTGGAGCGCCTTCTGGCGTATGCTTGCCGGAATCACCTTCGTCATCCTGTGGGCCCGATGGCGCGGCATCCCCATACTTCCGCAGCCTGCTGAGCGCATGCCTCTGGTGATTCTCGGGTTTCTCTTCACCGCCCAAATCGCGCTGCTCAACATCGGCACTTCACTCACCTCGCCCGGATTCGCAGTCGTCATTTTGAATGCCTATTCGGTTTTTGCCAATCTCACCGGGCACCTGGCTTCGAAGTACTCCAAATCTCACATCCACGAGGAACCGCTCACGGGAATCCGTATCCTGGGCCTGACGCTTGCGGTCGCTGGCGTGGCATGGCTGGCGCTGGGCACACCCGATCCCGCGCTCGCCCCACATCCGCTGGCGGGCAACCTGGTCATCGTCACGTCGTCTCTGCTGTTGGGGATTCGTCAGATTTATACCCGCTGGCTGGTGCAAAGTATCCATCCCGTGCGCAGCGTCGTGTGGCAGATGGGAATCTCCATACCCCTTTTCCTGGCCGGGGCCGCGCTCACGGAGCCCCCCACTTCGGGGCCCTTGCGCTGGGAAGCGGTCGCCGCCATTTTTTACCAGGGCGTGGTGGTCGCCGGTATTTGCTTCATCGCCTGGGCGGAACTGCTGAAGAAACATGCCGCCGGAACACTCTCCATGTTCGCGTTCCTGGTACCCATCTGTGGCGTGTTCCTGAGTTCGCAAGTATTTTCCGAAGCTGTTCCTCCCACTCTGTTTGCGGGAACCGCACTGGTCCTCACTGGTGTCTTTGTCGTGGTAAGATTGGGGCAAAGCGGCTGACACCCTAAAGGTTTTTCCCCAAGGCGGCCGATTCCCATTGGTGGAGTATTTCGCTGAGAACTAGTGTGTCCGGCGGACACTCCAATGTCAGGCAGGGAGTGCGATGCCCAAGCAGTACGGAAGGCCGCCGGCGAGCTGGATCAGCGTCTGGCTCCACTGGCGGGCATGTCAGATCAAAGACCCCGTTACCCGTCTGGGATATCTTCGCCGTTACGCGCCGCTTTCCCCCGTGCGTTTGGTTCTCACTCCGGCAAGGGCCGCCATCCTTACCGCTGTCGTGACCGTTTCCATTGTGCTGTATTGGCCGGCCATTACCAGTGCATCCAAGCCAGCCACCGCGCCACGGGATTTGCGCGGCCAGGCCCGCAAAATGAAATCCGTACCCTCGGCCGGTGCGAAGCAACAGATCTGGATTGTCGAACAGAAGAACGGCTACGAGATCTACAGCAACGGATTGCGCATCGAAGCAGCCGGCGCCGCGACACATACACACCGCCGCTACATCCCGCTTCCACGCCACAAACCGGAAGCATGGCGCCAGGAGCCTGCTCCCAACACTCCCCGCCGCACCGCCCCGGCGGGCATCGTCTACCACACCACCGAGAGCGAACTCTTCCCCTTCCAGCCATCCTCGAATCGCGCTATCCAGTTTGCGGGAACCAAGCTGCTGGAATACGTGCGCAACCGCAAGTCGTACCACTATCTCATTGACCGCTTTGGCCGCGTGCACCGGGTCGTCGAGGAGGATCGTGTGGCCAACCACGCCGGATGGTCCGTTTGGGCTGACCGCGATTGGGTTTACGTCAATCTCAACGACAGCTTCCTCGGCGTCGCTTTCGAAGCCCAGACGCAGCCCCAAAACGGCGAAGACGCCGTCAACCCCGCGCAAGTCTACGCCGGCCGCATCCTTACTGAGATGCTGCGCGCCCGCTACGATATCCCGGCCGAGAACTGCACCACGCACGGCCAGGTTTCGGTGAACCCCGACAACATGAAGATCGGCAACCATACCGATCTCGGCGCCGGGTTCCCCTACGCCGAATTCGGTCTCCCCGACAACTACCGCATTCCCCCGCCCAGTATGCTGCTGTTCGGCTTTGCCTATGACAGCGTCTATTGGGATAGAATCGAACCCGAGCTGCGGCTCAGCCTGCAGGCCGGCGAGAAACAACTTCAAAACCAAGCCTTACGGCGGCCAGACCTGCAGCGCCGCTTCCGGGACTATATCGCCATTTGGCGCAGACAGCAGGATAACGGAATTTGACCTCGCGATCGCACAGGAGAAATGAAACGATGAGCAAAGAGAAACAACAGACAGCCCTCGGTCTGGACGCCGGCACCAGTCGCATCGTACTGGCGAAGAAAAACGGCGCCGACTACACTTTCGACTCTCAACTGAACGCCTTTGTCCGCATCCCCTATTCGAAGATCACCGAAGGGGTGCTGAAGAAAGAGAACGTGCCCTATACCGTCCAGGCCAGCGAGTTGGTGGTCCACGGCAATGAATCGGAGCGCTTCGCCGATCTGCTCGGCCGCGAAACCCGCCGTCCCATGCGCGCCGGAGTCCTCAATCCCGGCGAACCCGAATCGGAAGCCCAGTTGGGCGAAATCTTCAAGAGCCTGCTTGCCGGCACTCCCGCCAGCAAGATCTATTTCAGTGTTCCCGCGGCGCCCCTCGGCACCAGCGAAAACACTACCTATCACGAAGCGACCATCCGGCAGATCCTCACCGGCCTCGGCCACGATGTGCAGAGCATCAATGAGGGCCTCGCCGTCATCTACGGAGAACTGGAATCTTCCAACTACACCGGTATCGGCATCAGTTGCGGCGGTGGCCTTTGCAACGTCTGCCTTGCCTACCTCTCGGTTCCGGTGCTTTCTTTCTCCATTCCCAAAGCTGGTGACTATATCGACGGCAGCGCCGCCACAGCCACGGGAGAACTTGCCACCCGCGTCCGTATCGCCAAGGAAACCGGCTTCCACTTCAACGGCCACTTCACCGACAAAGTGCAGCAGGTTCTCAGCGTTTACTACGACGACATGATTCAGGCGCTGGTCAACGGCATGGTGGACGCCTTCTCCAGCACGAAGACCATTCCCCGTCTCGGCCGGCCCATTCCGCTCGTACTCAGCGGCGGAACCGTCATGCCCAAAGGCTTCCGCGACCGCTTCGCCAAAGCTCTCGAGGCTGCCAACTTCCCGCTCGCCATCGCGGAGGTGCGCATCGCCGAGCAGCCGCTCTATTCCACTGCCCGCGGCGCATTGTTCGCCGCCATGAGCGAATAAGCTACCGCTTGTTTTCCGGTGCGTCCGGGTGGCTGACCACTGCGTTCTCCACCGGAGGCACCGTCCGCAGATACGCATAGATCGCCTTCAGGTCCGCCGGCTCCATCCGGGCCAGACCGAGCCACGGCATCACCGTGTTCAACTCTGGCCGGATTTCCGGCGAGCCTTTCTCGACGTACTCTTTGTATTGATAGAACTTGTCCAGGAACTGGGCCTCGGTCATTGTGCCGATGCCCGTCTTCGGCTCGGGGGTCAGATTCACGCTGACTGCCCGGGTTCCCGGCGCGATCTCGAACTCATGCCCGCCGGCGAACAGCTTCTCCTTCACCGTCTGTCCCTTCACGAAGGGAGTATGGCAAAACTGGCATCCGGCGATCTTCGTCAGATACGCACCATAAGCCACCGGATCCGCCTGATTCACCGCTGCCACGCTTCCCACAGGCGCCGGAATCATGCGCATGATCAGGTTCATCGGAAACGTGATCCGCGATGCCGGCAGTTTGTTCGACACCGGTGGAATGGTGCGGATATACGCCACCAGCGATTCCACATCCGCATCGCTCATGATGGCGTATTCGGCGTAGGGCATGCTGGGAAACAGCGGACGCCCGTCATGCCCGATCCCTTCGCGAATGGCCCGTATCAACTGGCCATCCGTCCACCTCCCGGAGCCCGTCTCCGCGTCCGGAGTTAAGTTTGGAACCACCAGCAAGCCCGCGCCATCCGAAGGAAACAGTTTTCCTTTTCCCAGGCCGCCCGGCACGACAGGGAAGGCAAAGCGCTTCTCATCCACTACCGAATGGCAATCGCCGCAGGCCGACACGACCTCGAAGAGATACTTTCCGCGCTCCACCCGTTCTGGAGAAGAATCTACCTTTCCGGTGCGCGGAGCCGCGGATTTCGGCAACCCGATACGCACATAGGCGTACGCGCCGCCAATCAGAATCACAAGCACTGCAAGAATGGATAGAAGTATTTTTTTCATCGTTGCCGCCCAGGTAAAGCTGAGGGCTATTGTATGCTACAAGGTCGCCATGATGCGACCGTCAATGCGGGTTGATGGAGAGGAACGGCATGAATCAAGACCTACGGATCGCCACCGCGCAGTTTGAAGCGCGGGACGGAGATAAAGACTACAACCTTGCCCGGATCGGAGCGCTTACCGAGCAGGCTGTTGCACAAGGAGCACAACTGGTTTGCTTCCACGAATGCTCCATCTCCGGCTATACATTTCTCGAAACGCTGACGCGTCCTCAACTGGAGGAAATTGCAGAACCCGTGCCCGCTGGCCCCAGCATCCAGGCGCTGCAAGCGATCGCCGCCCGGCATGGCGTCATCGTCTCGGCGGGCCTTGTCGAAATCAGCGGTGGGCAACTCTTCAATTGCCAGGTTGTCGTGAGTGCCGATGGCCTGCTCGCCAGGCACCGCAAGATCCATGAGTTCATCAGTGAGCATGTCGATTGCGGCGACAGCTACACCGTCTTCCCCGCACTCGGCACTACCTTTGGCGTTCTCACCTGCTACGACAACAATCTGCCCGAGAATCCGCGCATGACCGCGATGCTGGGAGCAGAGGTGATCCTCATGCCCCACGTCACGGGATGCCTCCCCTCGCCAATGCCCGGACGCGGCATCGTAGCCCCTGAGATCTGGCACAACCGCCGCCGCGATCCGGTGCGCTGCCGGCAGGAATTCGATGGTCCGAAAGGCCGCGGCTGGATCATGCGATGGCTCCCGGCGCGGGCCTGGGAGAATGGCGTGTACGCAGTCTACGCGAACCCCATCGGCGTCGACGGTGGCACCATTAAGCCGGGCGGATCCATGATCCTCGATCCCTTCGGGGAAATTATCGCCGAGTGCCGCTCGCTCGAAGATGAAGTGGTCGTATCCACGCTCACTCCGGAGAAAATCCAGCTTGCTTCGGGATCTTCCTATATCCGTGCGCGCCGGCCGGAACTCTACGCGAAGTTCGTCGAGCCCAACCCGCACCTGCGTCCAGGGAAGCGTCCGGAAGTGTATTGGAAGACCTTGCCGCGCTGACTACTGTGCCAACCAGTTCCTCATCGTTTTCGAAACCAAGTCGGCGGCATCCCAATGCGACCAGTGGCCGGCATTGGGAATGGTCACCAGCGTAAGCGGCGCCTCCACCCAATTCCACGTGCCGTTCAGCGCGCCTGGCAGCAGCGCGGTGTCCTTCAAGCCGTGGAACATCAGCACCGGCATCTTCACATTCGGCGCCGGCGGCCCATCGGCGGTGTACGGCTCCCGCGGATAGTTGCGCTTGTAGTAGTGGAGCATCGCCTCAAAATCCGACCGCTGGTAGGCTTCCACATACTTTGCGCGTTCGGCTTCCGGAACCAGACTCGCCAGACCCTCCGCTGTCAGTTTCAAATGCGCCCCTTCCCGCTGGAAATTGCGCGCATACTGGCTGTTTTTCTGCTGTTCCGGATTGCCCGCCAGTTCCCGCCGCAGTCCGTTCATATGCGGCAGATTGACGATGATCAGCCGCTCCACCGCCTGCGGCGCGAACATAGCCAGGGACCACGCCACGGCGCCGCCCCAATCATGACCCACGATCGTCGCCTTTTCCTTGCCAAGATGCCGCATCACGGCAAGCACATCGCCCACCAACAGCTTCATGTCGTAGTTTTCCACGCCCTTCGGCTTGTCCGAGAGGTTGTACCCGCGCTGGTCGATCGCCACCACCTGGTAGTTGTCCGACAGCGCCTCCATCTGGTGCCGCCACGAGTACCAGAAATCCGGAAAACCGTGGATCATCACAACCAGTGGTCCTGAACCCAGGCGAGCGTAGTGGATCTTTACGCCGCCACTGTCGGCGTATCCGTGTTCCACTTTCTTTTCCAGATCCGCGCCAGACGCGGAAATCGCAACGCTCATCATGGCCACCCAGAAACGCATGAAGCCCCCCGGCCTTACTGGAGTTTTCCCCGCGCCGCTACGGGCCAAACGGACTCCACGACATCGCCTCGCACGCCGTAGATCTGCTCATGCAGATTCACCGCGACACAGATATGGTTCGGGATCACGCGCAACCTGTCGCCGACGGAAAAATCCCGGCCCGTGTTCCTCACATCCACGAAGCCATGCTCTTCATTCATCTTGCCCAGCACCGCTTCCGGGGCATCCACGAAATAGCCGAAGCTCACTTCGGAAGAATTCGCCAGCCGGTCCGACGAGAATGTTTTCGAACCGCCGTCGATAATGATCTGCCCCGGCCGCGCCGTCGAAACCACCGTGGTAAGTATCGTGGCGGCGCAATCTTCCTGCTTGCAGGCGCCCATGAACCACGTGTTCTTATCGTTGAAAATATACGTGCCCGGCCGGATCTCCGTCATACCGGCAATCCGGTGCGATTGAAACAGCAGCGGCGTCGATCCTCCACTGACGATGCTGCAGGGCAGTCCTTCCCGTTTCCATTCCGCGGTCAGGCGGTGCACCAGCGCCGACAGCGCTTCGATGGCAGGCTCCGCCGACTCATCGGCCGCCTTGATGTGGCCGGGGTAGAACGTTATTCCTTCCAGACGCAGCCGCGGTTGATTCTGAATCGCTTTGCCCAAGGCAATCAACTGCTCGCCTGGGTTCACGCCGACGCGATTCAGGCCGACATCCACTTCCGCCAGCACACCCACTTCCACCTGCGCCTGCCGCGCCGCGTCGGACAGTTGCCGCGCCGCGAACTCGCTATCGAGCCCGACCATCAACTTCGTCTGGCGCGCCACCTCCATCAGCCGTTCCAGCTTGCGATGGCCGATCACCGGGTAGGCGACGTACAGTTCCGCCGGGTTTGCCGCCAGCATCACTTCCGCCTCGCCGACCTTGGCCACCGTGATGCCCACCGCGCCCAGATCCATTTGCTTGCGCGCCAGCGCCGGAATCTTGTGCGTTTTGGTGTGGGGACGAAGCTTCAGGTCATTGGCCCGCGCATACTCGGCGACGCGCGCCAGGTTGCGCTCCATGATGTCCAGATCGATGACAATCGCTGGAGTCTCGATTTCGGAAATTCGCATAGCTCGGTTTATTGTTGGAACTCCATGATAATCCGCGACGCGCCGTTGCCGTAGACCAGGGCCAGATCTTTCCCTTTATGCTTGCCTTCGAGCGGAAAGTACAGAAAGCCCTTCACCGTCTCCTTGGTTTCCCCTTCCGGCAGCGACTTCTTCTTCAACAAGGCGAGCAGCGGATCATCCTTTTCTTTGTTCGTGTCCTTCTCCACGGCTTCGGTCGATTCCGGATCCGTCGGCGCGTTGCCGATTCCTTGCCCGGAACCCGGCAACCGCTGCGGCATGCCGCCGCCCACACCACCCCAAACCGGTCCATTGCCCTGGCTCATCAGTCCACCGCCACCTGCCGGCACCGACGTCAGCGTCAATCCGCCTTTGCCCGCGATCTGCGACGCTGCGTATGGGCTCGATTTCTGCCCGTCTTTGTAACTGCGCAACAGAAAATCGTCGGCAGCCAGCGTTACTTCTTTTCCGCTCTTGGGGCGCACTGCCACCTCGACCGCGACAATGTCTTTGCCAAGTTCCGCGCCCAGTGCCTCCTTAATCTCCTCCGCCTTCAGAAACACCGTGGCCGTGATCTCCACGTCGCGGTTGGTTCCTCGGGTAGTGATGGGTTTCTTATCGGCGGCCCACACGGTGACAGCCAGCAGAACAACAGCAAAGGCGGTACGGTAGCGCATATTGGAATTCCCAGCCTGATTATGACACACCACGCCGTTGAGCCTATCCCTTCGGCCGGTCGTACAGAAATGCGCAATTCTCCAGCCTGCTCTTGCCCCCATCGTTGACGGTGAATTGACGGGGCCGAAACTGATCCCGGCGGTACACTCCACTCCACAGCGAAGCGCCGGCGAACGCGCCGTCTTTTCGCAATGCATAGAAATTGATGTCGAATTTCGCCAGCCGCGCCTTATCGTCGCCATAATTTCGCGAAACGCGCTTCAGTGCGTCCAGGCATGCGTCCTTGGGGCTCATGCCGTGACGCATATTCTCCACGATGGTGTGCGCGCCGGCGACACGGATATTCTCCTCGCCGCGCCCCGTTGACCCCGCCGCCCCAACGTCCGGATCGACATACAGCCCGGCCCCGATTATGGGCGAGTCCCCCACGCGTCCCGGGATCTTCCACGCCAGGCCACTGGTGGTTGTAACGCCGGAGATTTCGCCCTTCGCGTTCAGTCCAAGACAATTGATCGTGCCGGTCGGCGGATACATCGCCCGGTCCCATGCGTACGCCAAAAGCTCTTCGCTCGCGCCGGGGAACCACTCCCGCAGGCTCGCCGACGGCTTGCCCGGGGGAGCATCCAGCCCGTCCGTCCAGTTATTGTTCCCGTTGGCGTCGCGCCTCCCCCGCTTCCACACCAGCCATGCCAGCCGGCTCTTTTCCGTCAGCAGGTTCTCTTCCTTGAACCCATAAGCCTTGGCAAAGCGCAGTGCTCCTTCCCCCACCAGCATGATATGGTCGGTCTGCTCCATGACCAGTTTGGCGATCTTCGAAGGAGTCTTGATATTACGGATGCTGGCAACGCTGCCGGCTCGCCGCGTCGGACCGTGCATCACACAGGCGTCGAGCTCCACAATCCCTTCTTCGTTGGGAAGTCCACCGTAGCCAACCGAATCATCTTCCGGATCTTCCTCATTGATGTTGACTCCGGCGATGACCGCATCGAGAGTATCCGCGCCGGAACGCAACATCTCCATCGCCTTCGTACACGCCCGCAGCCCGTTGCTCGAGCTGACCACCACGTTCTTCGCCGCCACGTTCTGTTGCGCCGATGCCAGGGCCGCCGTGCCCGCCATCCAATGCCGCCGGGTGATGCTCATGTTGCGAAACCTGTCCTTTCCTCGCGCGATTACAATGTGAAGATGCGCCGCTCTTTTCTACTGCTGATGCTTGCCTCATTGTGCGCCGCCATGCAAAAGAAAGGCAAGCGGTCCAGGGCCTCCGACGTGCGCATCATCGAAGCAAGCTGCTATCGCACCGAAGATATTGCCACCATCGATGGCAAACTGGCCGTCGAAGCCGAGCGATCCCTGAATAAGCTACAACTGCTGATCGATTTTATCGATTCCGACCAGAAAGTTTTGTCCACCAGGCGCGGCCTGGTGACTGAGGAAATGCTCGAAACAGGCGACGAGTCGGAATTCCACATGCAGGTGGCTGCCACGCCGCGTTCGGTCTATTTCGCCATTCGCGCCGAATCCGGGGAAAGAGAACTGCGTGTGCAGAACCAGGGTCCATTCGAAATTACCTGAGCGGAGCATCCATTATCGATGTTTGTTGCCCATATGGTACACACCTTCCGTTGGTAATCCGGTGGAATTGCTGACGTTTGTAAGCGCTTGCACTGCTATGCGTCCGAGGGCATTGTGATGCAAGCTATGAATGAGACAAGTCTCGCGTGCGGATGGCCGCCGGAGCGATGATCGGCATCGTTTCGAGATGGCAATTTCCCGCGAATCTGCCGATAAGAAGATCATTACATGCAAAGGCAGAGGAAATTGGTGAGGTGGTTGGCTGCCGGCTTCATCGCCTGCATGCCCTGTGCCGCCCTCGATCCCCAAGTGCCGCTCGATCGCCTCAACCTCGAAACCTGGGGCGTTCGGGAAGGGGTGCCGGACGAGAGTATCCAACGCATCGGACAGTCCGCGGATGGCTACCTCTGGCTCGCCACCATGAACGGCCTGGTCCGCTTCGATGGTAACCGCCCTCACGTTTTTCATCCCGGCCATGCTGCCGGCAAGCGCGACAATTCCTTTTTCGGCTTGTTTGCCGCCCGTGACGGAAGACTGCTCGTTGGTTCTTATCGCGGGTGGTTGTACGAGGGCATACCGGACGCTTTTGCCACTCTGGCCGCTCCGCAATTTCGCGCCATGACGGAGATCCCACCCGTTCCTGCCACCAATCGCCCCGTCATCGTGCAAATTGCGGAAGGCTCCCGGCCCGGCCAACTCGCGGTCGCCACTCCCTCGGGCTTGTTCCTGGTGGACGGCCAATCGGCTCCACGCAGCCTGTGCCGTACGGAGGATGCTGTCGATCCCAAGGAAGTCCGCGCTTTTCACGTGGCCTCTGCCTTGCAGTACTACGTTGCTTCCATGACCGGCCGCATCTGGCTTTGCGAAGCAGGGCATTGGCAACTGCGCGCCGATACCGGCCTCCCCGGCATCGAACGGCTGCTCAAGGATCGCCAGGGACGCCTCTGGATTGGCGCCTGGCGCTCCGTCCAGGTCTTGGCAAATGGCCGCTCCACCCCCGTCGAGGTGCTCGGGGCGGACCGCCAGAATGGCTTCACCGGCGAACTGTATCAAGACGCTTCCGGCGCCGTTTGGGTCGGCGCAGCCAGGTCCATCCTCCGCATCTTCGAGGGCCGCGTGGCGGAACTAAAGCTTCCTCCCGCCAGCACCGGCGAGGCTGTCACCGCTTTTCTCGAGGATCGCGAAGGTTCCCTCTGGTTCGGCACCGACAGCGGACACCTGCACCGCCTACAGCGTTCTGCCTTTGAGCAGATCGGCAAGGAATGGCTCCGCGAGGAAAAATGGATCTATGCCGCCCACCGCGGTCCAGATGGGGCTATCTGGATTGGGACTCGTGAAAACGGCCTCATTCACTGGCGCGACGGTGTTTCCAAACCCATCGGCGGCCTGGGCCGCGGACGCATCCTGGCGATCGCTGACGAAGCGGGCGGCGGCATCCTCGCCGCCACCGATTCCGCTCTGCTCTGGGCCAACAGCCAAGGCGTGCACGATGTCCGTTTTGACAAGCGGATCTTCTTCAACCGCAACGCATCTCTCCTTTCCCTGGGCGATGGCGGCACGTTGGTATCCACGGGTAGCGGCGTGTACCGCGTCGCTCGGACGGACGGCGTGTGGCGCGGAACACTCATGACCAGCGAGCCGAACGTGCGCTCCATGGCCCGGGACGCCCGCGGCGCCATTTGGATGGTGGGCCTGCGCGCCGGCCTCAAGGTGTTGGAAAACGGCCGTCTCCGCCAGGCTGTACCGGCCAGCGCGATCCCCGATTCCACCTTTTACACCTTGCGTCTCGACGGCGATGACATCGTCTGGCTTGGCTCGAGCAGCGGCATGTACGCCTATTCGCGCAGCACGGACAAACTGTGGCCCGCCCCCATCGCTGGAGGCGATTTCGTCTTTCACATCGAAACGGATCAGGACGGTTATCTTTGGCTTGCCACTCGCGCAGGCATCGTCATGGTCCGGCGCGATGCCGCACTGCGTCACGTCATGAAGCAGGGTCCGGCGCCCCATCTCTGGCGTTTCGGAGCGGCGCACGGCTTGCCCAGCCTGAACTTCGGTCTCGCTACTTCGTCTTCTGGCTTCCGCCATCCCGACGGCCGCATCTGTCTCCCTTCGCTCCATGGCCTCATCCAGTTCCACCCCCGAGAAGTGCGCCGCCAGAACATGCAGTCACGGACGGTGGTGGAAAAAGTCCTTGCCGACACTTCCCCGCTTCCGGTCGCGCGCGAACTCCAGGTTCCCGCCGGAACGCGAACCCTCCAGGTGGTATTCAATTCCCTCGCCCTGCGTCCGGCCGAGGCGTGCCATTTTCGCTACCGCCTCAGCGGCGTCGACGCCGATTGGGTGGAGGGCGATCTGCGCGAAGCCCGCTATACCAATCTCCCGCCCGGCCGCTACCGCTTTGAGGTGCAGTCCTCCCTCGATGCCGTCTCCTGGGACGGATCCCTTGTCGCCTTTGACTTCCACATCCCTTATCTCTACTACCAGACAGCCGCTTTTCAGGTGGGATTGGCCCTGCTTGCCGCCGCCATCATCGCCGCCGGGATCTACTACAATCATCGCCGCCTCATGGCAGCCAACCGCAAGTTGGAACTCCACGTCGAGGAGCGCACCCGCGAACTCCAGAAATCCAAGGAAGCCGCCGAGCAGTTCGAAAAGGGCGACCGGCAGGACCTGGCGACGAAAGAACGGCAGGAGATCAGCATCATAGAGAGTTATCTCCCTGCCGCGCTCTCCTCCGATGAGCTGACCCGGATCGTCGACGCCGTCGTCAAAGAATCCGGCGCGACCTCCCCCAAGGACATGGGGCAGGTGATGAAAGCCGTCATGGCCCGCCTGGCCGGCCAATCCGTCGACGGCAAACTCGTCAGCGATCTGGTGAAGACCGCTCTCCAGCGTTAAACGTGCCGGCTCCGTCGGCACCACTCTTAATCTCTTCCTCAAATCTGCCGATACGCCTTTGACGGGTGGCATTACACCGATGCCGCCCCCGGGTATGGGCCGCATTCAACATGCCCGATCGGCAGGCATCGCACCTGCTCACATGCCACCACGCGGACGAGGCTGCACATGGGCATCCTGATCGTTGACGATTCTCCCGACCAACAGCTGCTGCTAAAATCCATTCTGAGCAAAGCCGGCCATCAGGACATTCTCATCGCGGACTCGGCCGCTTCAGCCTACAGCCACCTCGGCATCGATCATCCCCCGTCGAACGGGCAAGCCTCCTCCATTGATCTGATCCTGATGGACTTTCTGATGCCGGGCATCGACGGAGTGGCCGCCACACAGCGTATCAAGAGCCTGGAAAACCTGCGGGACATCCCCGTGATCGTTGTCACAGCCAAGACGGCCCTGGGAGATCTCCAGGCGGCCTTCTCAGCCGG
>CALFYN010000541.1 GCA_937952345.1 uncultured Acidobacteriota bacterium | reverse complement strand
AACCCCGGCCGCTGATCCGCCGGCCGCGGCCGTGGCGCTCTCAATCAAGGACTGGGCGCTGACGATCGCTCCCACAACCAGGGAAAGAATCACGGGAATCCAAAACTTGCGCATGGGTAAGCTCCTTATGAAATTCCAATGTAGTCCTATCGGGCGGAAAGTACTATTGCTGATTGACCTTAACCAATGGATTGGAAAACCTTAGTGCCCATCGGGTGGAGCGGGTGCAGTAATCTAATGTCGTGATCCCACGGAGAGGCTTTCTCACCACGGCGGCGGCGCCGTTTCTGGCCAAGGCGCAAGCGAAGCGGCTGAATCTGCTGTTTGTGATGTCGGACCAGCATCAGCGCGAGGCGTCGGGCTGTTACGGGAGCAAAGAGGTGCAGACGCCGCACATTGACGAGATCGCACGGCGGGCGGTGCGATTTGACCGGGCGTATTGCCAGGCGCCGGTGTGCGTCCCGTCGCGCGGTTCGCTGATCACGGGGCAGTATGCGCACAAGCATGGGGCGCGGATTCTGGCGAATGCGCTGCCGGAGGAGGCGCGCACGATCTGACTTTTTTTCTGGGAGCGAGGCTATGTGACAGGGGCGATCGGGAAGATGCACTTCGTCGATGAGACGCGGCGGCACGGGTTTGACCACCGGCTGTATGAAGCCGATTTTCAGAACACGCTAACGCCGGCCGAGCGCAAGCAACTGCGCGAAGATCAGGGCGGGGCGGAAGGGTTCGTGGGACGGGCGTCGAAGCTGCCGGGGCGATTTTTCCAGGACAACTTTTACGCCGAGGAATCGGTGAAGTTTTTGCGCGCAAACAAAGACAAGCCGTTTTGTTTGTGGTCATCCTTCTTCATGCCGCATACGCCGCTGGTGCCGATGCGGCAGTATTTCGATTTGTACGGGGCGGCGAAACTGACGCTGCCCAAGCGGCCGGCGGATGATCTGGCGGGGGGGTTTGAAGGGCATCTGATCCGGGCTCGGGAGCGCGGCTGGTACGGGCAGACCGATGAGCAATTACGGCAGTCGATTGCCGGCTATTACGGCAACATCAGCCAGATGGATGCGTGCGTGGGGCGGGTGTATGACACGCTGCGGGAACTGGGGCTCGATAAGAATACGGTGGTAGTGTATACGTCGGATCATGGGGAGATGGCGGGGGCGCACCGCATGTGGACCAAGCACAATATGTTCGAGCAGTCGGTGGCGGTGCCGCTGTTGATCAGCATGCCGGAGCGGATGGAATCGGGTAAGCCGCGGCCGCAGTTGATCGAGCAGGTGGACCTGTTTCCGACGCTGGCGGAGTTGTGCGGGCATGAGGCTCCAGCGGGATTGCATGGGCGGAGCTTCGCGGGGATGGTACAGGGTCGGCGGTATACGCAGCGCGAGTTCGCCTATTCGGAATATTATTTCTGCCACCGCGTGTTTACGCGCGATGACCGGTATGTGGGCAAGGAGCCGATTCTGATGGTGCGGACAGACCGCTGGAAATTGAATTATTTGAGTTGGGGACGGTCGGAATTATTCGATTTGGTGAACGATCCGGTAGAGTTTCACAACGTGATCGACGGTGGAGGGAATGCCGGGATTGTGAAGGAACTGACGGCCGTGGCCAAGCGGCTGTATGCATCCTGAGGCCGTTGATGAACGAATTTCCCGGGCAATATTACGATGGGCGATCGGCGCAAAGCCACGCGGTGACAGTGATTCCGGCTCCGCATGGGGTGGCGATCCGGCTGGCCGATGGGAGGCAACTGTGGTGGCCCTTTGAGCAGGTGAAGGTGCGGCGCACGGCGCAGTCGATTGCCTTCGAGAAGGGCGAGCCGTTGCCGGAGTCTCTGGTGATGGATCATCCGGCGTTTCTGGCGGCGATGGAGCAATTGAATCCGCGGGTGGCGCAGGGACAGAGGGAATCGCACGCGGATGCATGGTTGAAGCTGGGGGCGCTGGCGCTGGGGGCTGTGCTGTGTTGCGCGGCGCTGGTTATTTACGGCTTTCCGCTGCTGATCGGCGCGATGGCGTCGCTGGTGCCGGTGGCGGCGGAGAAGAAGTTGGGGGAGGCATCGTTATCCATGCTGGCGCCTGAGGGCAAGCGATGCAGCGATCCAGCGATTGACGGTATTGTGCGGCAGTTGAGCCGGGCTGCGGGAGATGAGCGCTACGAGTTCCGTACGTATATCGTGGAAGACCCGATGGTGAATGCTTTTGCCGCGCCGGGCGGATATATCGTGATTTTCCGCGGGTTGCTGAACAAGACGCGGCGGCCGGAAGAAGCGGCGGCGGTGCTGGCGCATGAAATGCAGCATGTGCTGCACCGGCACAGCGTCCGGGGGATGATGCGCGGGGCATCGATCTGGATTGGGATTGCGCTGCTGACGGGCGGATCGCCGGACGCGTTGACGGGGCTTGCCGGATCGCTGGGCGGGCTGGCGTATCAGCGCGGGGATGAATCGGAGGCGGATCGAGACGGGCTGCGGCTGTTAGAAGATGCGCGCATCGATCCGCAGGCGATGGTACGGATGCTGGAATTGCTGGATTCGGTGCAGGGCGATGCTCCGGAGCCGCTGAAGTATTTCTCTTCGCATCCGTTGACGAAGGACCGGATTGACGCGGTGCGGCGGATGGCCGATGGATATCGGGGCAAGCCGGTGCGGTTGTTGAGCGGGGAGGCGTGGCCTCCCCCGCCGTGTCAGAAGGCGAATTTCAAGCCGAACTGATTTGTGCGCATTTCGCGTGCGCCGGTGACCTGGCCGTACTGCGGCGAGGTGAGATTGGTGTTGGGGAATCCGAAGTTGGGGTGATTCGGGAAATTGAACGATTCGAAGCGAAATTCGAGGTTCATGCGCTCGCCGAAGTTGAAGCGCTTGAGGGCGGAGAAATCCCAGCCGATGAGGCCGGGGGAGATATAGGTGTTGCGGGTGAGGTTGCCCTCGCGGAGGGTGAGTTCGTTGATGCCGCTGGAGTTCAGCACGGTGCAGGTTATGGCAGCCGAGCCGCGCCCGCTGGGCGAACGGCGGTAGTATTCGCTGGCCGTGGGATTGTCGAGGAAGGGGCTGATGCCGGTGGCGTCGCCGCGGCTGCCCTGCGTGATGCTGGCCAGATCGCCACAGCCGCCGCCATTGAACGGACTGCCGGTGGACAAGGTCAGGATGGAGCTGAGGGACCAGCCGCCGAGAACCTGATTGCCGACGCGGCCGAGATCCTTCTTACCCGCGCCGAAGGGGAGTTCGTACAACACGGAGGCCGTGAAGCGGTGGAGTTGATGGAACTGCGCCAGGCCGCGTTCGCGGGAGAAATCGTAGTTGTTCATGGGGAACAGATTGTCGCCATCGTTGGTGCGGATGGCGGAGCCTCCGTCGATGGCGCGCGACCAGGTGTAGCCGGCGAGGTAGGTGAGTCCCTTGCTGAAGCGCTGCTGGAACTTGACGATGCCGGAGTTGTAGTTGGAGTTGACGACGTTGCCGATGGTTTGGATGCGTCCGAAGATGTTGCCGCCCCAGGGACGGCGTTCATTGGCGGAGCGGCGGTCGTCGCGTCCGCTGCGATAGATGGGATCGTTGTATCCGTACATGCGCTGGATCTTGTGTCCGGCGTTGCCCTGGTAGCCGACCTCGAGCATGAGGGAGCCGGTGAGTTGATGCTGCACGTTGAACAGGTATTGATGGACGTAAGCGGTGCGGCGGTTCACTTCGTTGGAGAAGGTGTAGAGGCCGGCGAG
Source organism: uncultured Acidobacteriota bacterium (assembly GCA_937952345.1). Classification (GTDB taxonomy): domain Bacteria; phylum Acidobacteriota; class Terriglobia; order Bryobacterales; family Bryobacteraceae; genus CADEFT01. The sequence continues at coordinate 4,707 of CALFYN010000541.1, read as the reverse complement.
GCAGAGTCCGTCCCAGTCCTTGCAGGCTCCGGTGGCGGTGGTTTTTACGGCCCAGGGGTCGATGATGTTGGAAGTGGGGATGACGTCGAGGGAGCGGGCCGATTCGCGGAAGCCGAGATTGCGGGCCATGTCCCAGATGGGGTTGCCGGTGTCCTGGGCGTAGAAGACGCCGTAACCGGTGCGCACGGTCCAGCGCTGGCCGGGTTGCCAGGCGAGACCGATGCGGGGCGCCCAATCGTTCTTGTCGGGGCGGATGGTGGCGCGGTTGAAGAGGACATCGTCGCCGGTGGCTTTGGGGACGATGTCGGCGAGGCGGGCGTTGAGGCCTTCGTGGAAATCGCCGGGGCCGGGGCGGACGAGAGTCGGTACGGGACAAGAGGGATCGAGAGCCCGTCCTCCATCGACGACTCCGCTGCAACTGAACTTCACGTTGAACATGCCGCGATGGCGATCGGCGAAGGGAGCGGTGTATTCGTAGCGGAGTCCGATGTTGAGGGTGAGGTTGGAGCGCAGTTTGATGGTGTCTTCGGCGTAGAAGGCCTGCGACCATTGCCGGAACTGCGTGTTGGCGATGCCGAGGGCGCGGGTGGATTCCTGGCTCCAGCCGAGCAGGCCGGTGGCGAAGGCCGAGCCGGTGCGGGAGATGTTGGCCGGGTCGCCGGTGTACTGGCTGGGGAAGGAGAAGAAGCCACGAGGGAACTGATTGCCGATCTGGTTGAAGCGACGGTTGGCGATCTCGCCTCCGAACTTGAAGGTGTGCCTGCCGTTCACCCAACTGAGATTGTCGAGAACCTGATAGGTGCGGTTGCGCAAAACAAAAGGCGCTTCGGTTGTTTCGCCCCATCCGGAGATGAAATTGTTTCCGGTGAAGCCGACGGACGGCGCACCCCAGGCGGCCGGAATGGGCGAGGCAAGGCCGGGGATATTCAATTCGCGCGTCACATCGCGGACGCCGTTCAACACAGTGCCGCGGTCGTTATCGAAGATATTGGCGCCGAGGCGCAGTTCGTTCACCACGGACGGGCTGAAGGTGCGGACGTTGGAGAACATCGCCTGCCAGACGCCGGTTACCGCGGTCTGGTCCTGTGAGGGGAAGGTGTTTCCGGTGAAGGCGCCTTCGTCGCCCCAACTGAGACGCCCGAACCACTGCGACTTGATGCTTTCGTTGAAATCGACGCGGGTGGTGAACTGGTCCCAATCGGTGGGGCTGGGAGCGTTGCGGACGTAGTTGAAGGGGGATGTGCCGGTGATGGCTTCGGGGACGTTGGGGGGCGCGTAGAATTCGAGCAATTGCGTGAAGGGCTTGACGAAGCGCGAGGATGGAATGCGCTGGTTGGCGAAGGGAGTGGCGGTGGGGCGGCCGTTGGCGCCGGTGCGGATGGTGTTGGGATCGTAGATGGGGAGATGGCCGGGGCCGGAGAAATCGCCGGCGATCATGGCGGCATCGGCAACCGTAGCGCGGCGGATTGCGGAAACGCGCTGGCGCAAGCCTTCGTAGTTGGCCATGAAGAAGAGGCGGTCTTTGCCGTTGAGGACTTTCGGTATGACAACGGGGCCATCGAGGGTGAATCCGAATTGATTGCGGCGGAAGGGATTCTTCGATGTGGCGAGCCACGGTGTGGCCTGGAGCTTGTCGTGGCGGAGGAATTCGAAGAGGACGCCGTGAAAGTCATTGGAGCCGGGTTTGGTGTTGACGTTGATCTGCGCCGGGGAGCGGCCGTATTCGGCAGAGTAGACGCCGGACTGCACCTTGAACTCCTGCAAGGCATCGACGGAGGGGCGAACGACGAAGGTGTTGAAATTGATGTCGGTGTTTTCGACGCCGTCGAGCGTGAAGCGGTTGTACTGCTGGCGCATGCCGGAGATGGAGAGGGCCTGATTGGAACGCTCGCCGCCCTGTCTGCCGTTGGCCTGGCCGCCGGCGGGCATCTCGGCCGCCACGTTGGGACTGAGGCGGACCAATTGCAGATAATTGCGGCCATTCAACGGCAATTCGACGATGCGTTTTTGTTCAATGACGGTGCCGGTTGCGGTGGAGGAAGTCTGCAACATTTCGACGCTGCTGGAGACTTCGACGGTTTCGGTGACGGCGCCGACTTCGAGAGTGAAATCGACGCGGAGGACGTCGCCGACCTGGAGGGTGCGCTCGCCGGCGATGCCGGCTTTAAAGCCTGCAGATCGGGCTTCGAGTTTGTAGCGGCCGGGCACGAGGAAGGGCACGGTGTAGTCGCCGGTGCCGCTGGTCTGCGCCTGGCGGACCTGGTTGTTGGAAAGGTTGGTAATGGTGACGGCGGCGTTGGCAATGGCGGCGCCGGTGGAATCGACCACGGCGCCCGTTATTTCGCCGAAGGTCTGAGCGGAAAGCTGAGCGGCAAACGCTGCAGCAAGGATCAGCATCCGAGTCATATCTCACCCCAAAACTTGATGTGTAGCCCGGTCCCCAGTGAACGATGCCGGGCGAAAAATATGGACCGATCATACCACAAGAAAAATACTAAAAGGTATTAAAATCTTTTAAGGATGCCGGCATGTGCGCGGTCGCCGGGATTGTTCTATGCTTCCCTATATGCCAACGCTGCTCGCCATGGGCGCACATTACGATGACTGCGTGTTCGGGGTGCCGGGCATCCTGCTGCAGGCGATTCAGAAGAAGTACCGGGTGGTGATTGCGGCTCTGATTGGGGACTACAGCAACTGGGCTCCGGTGAAGGGCCGGCACGAGGCGCTGGTGGCGGAATCGAAGAAACTGGCGCACCACTATGGGGCGGAGATGGAGTTTCTGTCGTTTGCTTCGCACCTGTTTGATGTGACCACGGAGAATAAGAAACGGGTGGCGGAACTGGTGGCGCGGGTGCAACCGGATATCGCTCTGCTGCTGTATCCGGACGACACGCATGACGATCACCGGGTGGCGTCGCAATTGAGCGAGATCGCGTTGAAGAACGCGGGGCAGATTCTGGGAAAAGAGGGGGTGCGTGCGCCGCGGCGAATGTATTACTACGACAACGGACCGCGGCATACGATCGGGTTTGAGCCGGACACGTTCGTGGATGTGACGGCGCAGTGGCCGGTGGCGCGGGAGTGGTTAGGGAAGCTGATGGCACATGTGCGGAACGTTCCCTACGATGCGGGCAAGCCTGACGGTTCAATTGATATGAAGGAAGCGATTGCGCTGTATCGGGGGAAGACGTGCGGGGTGAAATACGCCGAGGCGTTGCGCGCCTATCAGCATACGCCGCGCGATATATTGACGTAGGAATGCTCAATCGACGCTCGTTCACACAATCGGCGGCAGCGGCGTTGCTGCCGTATACGGCCAGTGCGGCCACACGCCCGAATGTGATTCTCATCATGTCGGACGATCAGGGGTACGGGGATTTTTCGTGCCATGGGAATCCGGATATCCGGACGCCGCGGCTTGATCAGTTGCGCAAGGAATCGGTGGCGTTCACGGATTTCCATGTGGCGCCGATGTGTACGCCGACGCGGGCGCAGTTGATGACGGGGCGCAATTGCCTGTTTACGCGGGCGATGAATGTATCGAGCGGACGCACGCCGCTGCGGCGCGATCTGCCGACGATGGCCGAGGTGTTTCAGAAATCGGGGTACGCAACTGGGTTATTCGGGAAATGGCATCTGGGGGACAACTATCCGTACCGGCCGGAAGACCGTGGGTTTCAGGAGGCGGTGTGGTTCCCTTCCTCGCATATCGGGTCGGTGCCGGATTATTGGACGAACGACTATTTCAACGATACGTATCGCCATAACGGGAAGCTGCAGGCGTACAAGGGCTATTGCACGGACGTGTTTTTCAACGAAGCGATGGCGTGGATGCGGCGGCAGCAGGGGGCGGGCAAGCCGTTCTTTGTCTATCTGCCGACGAACGCGCCGCACGGCCCGCTGTATGTGCCGGCGAAGTATCGCGAGCCGTACAAGCATCTGCCGGAGAACGTGCAGCGCATTTACGCGATGATTGCCAACATCGACGAGAACATGGGCCGGCTGGAAGCGATGCTCCAGGAGACGGGGCTGCGCGAGAATACGATTCTGATTTATCTGACGGACAACGGCGCGACACAGGCCGGGGACCGCTTCAACGCCAACCGGCGCGGGCACAAGACGATGTTGTACGAAGGCGGGCATCGGGTGCCGGTTTTTGTGCGCTGGCCGGGGGGGAAGATTGGCGGCGGGCGCGAGGTGGACGAACTGACGCAGGTGCAGGATCTGTTTCCGACGCTGATCGAGCTGTGCGAATTAAAGCCTGAGAAGAAGCCGGAGTTCGATGGGCACAGTATGGCGGGACTGCTGCGGGAATCGGCGAAGGCGATGCCGGACCGCACGCTGATTATTCAGTTCAGCCGCATGAACGCGAGCCGGCCACGAAAGGATGATGCGTGCCTGCTGTGGAAGAAGTGGCGCATGGTGCATGGGGGCGAGTTGTACAACATCGATGCGGATCCGGATCAGAAGAAAAACGTGAAGGATGCGAATCCGGGGATTGCGGCGCGCATGCAGAAGGATTACGACAAATGGTGGACCACGGTGGAGCCATTTCTGGACAGCTTTCTGCCGACGTACATCGGTTCAGACAAGGAGAATCCGGTGCTGGTGTCGGCATGCGAGTGGGCCGATGTGTTTCTGGACCAGGGTTCGCAGGTGCGCAACGGAGTGCGGAAGAACGGGGTGTGGCACGTGTACGCGGAGCAG
>CALFYN010000540.1 GCA_937952345.1 uncultured Acidobacteriota bacterium | reverse complement strand
ACGGCGTCAAAGGCAAGTACAGCATCGTCCCTTACCCCGCCTGCGTCGGCTGGGTGGATCGCGACATGCCCGGTTGGACCCGCAAGCAACTCACCGACAGCCTCAACCTGGTGCGCACTCTCATCGCCCCCAATTGGGACATTCACCCAGAGATGGTCACCCATACCTGGGTCATCGACACCAGGACCGGCCGCCCCTACCCCGAGCGCACCGAAGCCTTCATGGAAAACTTCGGCTGGAGCCAGAACAAATCCGCCGATGAACTCGCCGATTACATCGCCTACGCCCTACGCATTCTCAAAAACGCCGGACTGCCCTGCCAAGGCCACACCACACCCGGCGGATTCGCCGGCCGCAACCTGGTGAATCTTTCCAAGGCCACCCTCCATGCCTGCAAGGACGTCTACCAGACCGAAATCCCCCACTACTTCCGCCACTCCTTCTCCGACAGCCGCAGCGTCGCCCCGCGCGTCGAAAACGTCAGCGGATTGAACGGTCCGGACCCGCGCTGCGTCGTCTCCATCATCGGTTGCACCGGCGATTGGTTCGGCGGCTGGGACGGCCTCGAAACCCCCACCCTCGACCGCTTCATCACGCCCGATCTGCAAGGCGGCCGCATGCCCGAGATCATCCGCCGCGGCGAGCCAGCCATCATGCTTTGTCACTGGCCCGGCATTTACTGCAACGGCAAGAAGGACGGCTACCGCACGCTGCAGAAAATCCACGAACGTCTCATGGCCGGGTACAAAGACAAAATCCAGTGGATGAAGGTCGGCGACATCGCCCGCTATTGGGCGGCCAAGGAACTCACCACCATCACTCGCGAGCGAAACACTATCCGCTTCCGCGCACCCTTCGCCTGTTCGCAGTTCACCATAAAAATTGCGGCCCGGGGCGCGAAAGCCGTCCGGGCCGGAAATCAACAAACGGACTGGAAACTGGAGAAAGACAATCTCATCGCCACCTTCGATCTCCCGAAGGGCGAATCGGCGCTACAACTCGTCTAGATCCCCCCTGAGCCGCCCTACAGCGCCTCAGGCATCTTCAAACTGGCTTTGGATAGAGATTCGTTCAGGATCTCCTCGGCTAGCGCCTCGGTCGTATTCCGTGCAATCGCCGTCTCCGTCAGCAGCATATGCCGCGCACGGTCCAGCATCTTCTTCTCCCGGAAGGACAGTGGCTTATCCTTCTGGAGAATCAGAAGGCACTTCAGCACCTCCGCTGTTTCCAGCAGACTGCCGAAACGCATCTTGTCGGAATTCTCCTTGAACCGGTCCTTCCAGTCCTGGCAATGCTTCGGTTTCCCAGTCGCCAGGAACTGCAAGACCTTTGTGATCTCTGTTCCTTTGGTTACTTTCCTTAGACCAACGTCAAGCACATGGCTGAACGGCACCATCACCGTCATCCTGCTGGCATTGATCCTCAAGAGATAGAAGCGCTCGAATTGGCTTCCGAAAGAACGTGCGCTGATATTCTCAATCACGGCCACTCCATGATTGGGATATACAACGCGTTCACCGATCTGAAAGGTCATGCTCGGACCCTCTCTAGCTGGTTTAGCGGGGTGACCAACTAGCCACCTTCCGTACGTGGAAAGTAGATCTTAACGTTGTATACAACGGATTGTCAAGAAAAAATATCGATACCAGACACCATCCAGCAAACAACACAAAATAAATTACTTACACACAATATTACAGTAATCGAAGTTAGTACGCAGAACCCCTCCACGGGATCGCATATCGCTAATGCTGTATACACCCCCTACAGGAGAACAGTGTTCAGTTACCATCCTGCGATCTGAAGTCTGGTACTTCAGCTCTTCCGTAATTGATATTCCAGTCTTCCCCAGCACCCCGTTGCACCCCAAACCCCACCGTGAAATAATCCTCCCCAGGGGCTATCCATGAACACTTCCTTCCGCCGCCGCTTCTTCCTCAAAGCCGCCGGCATCCACCTCGCTCTCCCAACTCTTGAATCCCTCCTGCCGCGCGGCATGGCAGCCACCGCTCCTCCCCGCCGCATGGTTTGCATCGGCAATGCCCTCGGCTTCTATCAGCCCGCCTTCTTCCCCCAACAAAGCGGCAAGGATTATCAACTCCCCCTCCTCCTTGAACCCATCGCCCCGCACCGCCAGGACCTCACCATCTTTTCCGGCCTCGATCACGGCGTCAAAGGCGGCCACTTCGCCATCCACTCCTTCCTCAGCGGCGTTCGCACCGCCGACGCGAAAGGGATGCCCGAAGGCAATATCTCCATCGACCAGCGCGCCGCCGAAACCGTAGGCGGAGCCACCCGCTTCCCCTCCCTCGCCATCGGATCCCAGGACGGCATTCACGGCGGCTGCATGATGTGCTGGACCCGCAGCGGCATGCGCGTCCCGCCCATCGAAGGCCCCAAGGAACTCTTCCGCAAGCTCTTCCTCAGCGAAACCGGCGCCGATCTCGACCGCGCCCGCGACCGCTTCCGCCTCCAGGGCTCCATCCTCGATGCCGTCAAAGGCGACGCCCAGTCCCTCAACAAGGAACTCGGCAAGCGCGACCAGCAGAAGCTCGATGAATACTTCACCTCCGTGCGCGATGTCGAAAAACAACTCGAGTTGAACCGCCGCTGGGCCGAAGTCCCCAAACCCGCCGCCCCCATGAAAGAGCCCGAAAACAAAGGCATGGTCTCCGACCTCCCCGTGCTCTACGATCTCATGGCCCTCGCCCTCCAGACCGATTCCACCCGCATCCTCACCCTCGAAATCGCCGGCGGATTCCTCGCCTCCGCCCTCGGCATCAAGAAGGATTACCACGCCCTCTCCCACCACGGCCAACTCCAGGAAAACATCGACGCCCTCCTCAAGCTCGAACAGTATCAAATGGAGCAATTCGCCCGATTCCTCGCCAAATTGAAATCCATCGACGAAGGCGGCGCCTCGCTCCTCGACCGGTCCATGGTCTTATTCGGCAGCGGCATGGGCAACGCCAATTCGCACACCAATAACAACTTGCCCCTCATCCTCGCCGGCGGCGGATTCCGTCACGGCGAACACAAGGCCTATCCCCAATCGCCCGGAAGCCGCGTGCCACTCTCAAACCTCTTCCTCTCCCTGCTCCAGCACTTCGGCGTGGAAACGCAGCGTTTCGCCCTCAGCACCAGCACGCTCACCGGATTGGAGACCGTTCGGGTGTGAAGCGCCTCCTATTAGCGCTGGCCTGCTGCGCGCTGGCCTCGGCCCAGGACGCCGCCCAGTTCCGCGCCTTCGTTTCCCGATACTGCACCGCCTGCCATGGCCCGCAATCGCAGATGGCCCAACGCCGCTTCGATCAACTGCGCCTACCGCCCACCGATCCCGACACCCTCATCCTCCTCCAGGACATGGTGGATCAGCTCAACCTCAGCCACATGCCCCCGGCGAAGGTGAAGCAACCCACCGCCGCCGAAAAGCAGTCCGCCATCGCCGCCCTCACTCAGTGGATCGCCGAAGGCCACGCCAAACTCTCCAGCACCGGCAGCCAAACCGTTCTCCGCCGCCTCAACAAGCGCGAATACCGCAACACCATCGGTGACCTGTTCGGCATGAACATGGCCATGTTCGACCCCGGCGCTGCCTTCCCGCGCGACCAGATCGCCGCCAACATGGACAACATCGGCGACGCCCTCGTCACCTCCGGCTACCTGCTGGAGCAATACCTCGCCGCCGCGGACGCCATCGTCGAAAAAGCCCTCCGCCTGGAACTGCAACCCGAAGCCCGCTCCTGGACCTTCCAGGGCCCCTTCCGCCAGCAGCAGGAGCTCGACTACGCCCACAAAGCCATCTACAACCAGCGCTATCTCTGCCTCTACGAAACCATGAACTCCCTGCGCCACGAAGGCGCATACGGCCCATTGAAAGCCTTCTCCCAAGGCGTCCCCGCCGATGGCTTCTACGAAATCCGCGTCCTCGCCGAAACGAAGAATCGCCGCCATCCCTACCGCTTCGATGTCATCAAGCTCGATCAGGATGAGCCCTTCCGCCTCGGCATCGTCCCCGGCGACGAAAAGGCCGGCCCGCTGCATCACCCGCAGCCCATTGAGCCTCTGCTCGCCGAAACCGTGCTCAGTGACAACGGCCCCGAATGGAAAACATTCCGCGTCTGGCTCGATGCCGGCTACACCCCGCGCTTCGTCTTCCCCAACGGCATGATCGACGGCCGCCGCGCCTTCACCCAGATCATCGCCAAACACCGCGACCTGTTGCCCGAAGCCGTCCGCGCCTCCGCCGAGCCGCGCATCTACCCCGCACGCCCGCTCATTCTCGAGCACGGCTTCATGCCCCACATCCGCATTCATGAAGTCCACATCAAGGGCCCGCTCTACGATCAGTGGCCGATGCCCGCCCGCCGCCTCGCCCTCGGCGAAAGCGCATTCCAGCCCGAGCGCACCCGCGAGATCCTCCAAAACTTCGCCACCCGCGCCTATCGCCGCCCCGCCCGCCCCGAGGAAGTCGATCGCCTGATGTCGGTCGTCGAAGCCCGCCGCAAAGGCGGCGCATCTCCCTTCGACGCCCTCAAAGACGGACTCAAAGCAGCCCTTTGCTCCCCGGCGTTCCTCTATCTCGCTGAATCCGATTCCCCCAAGGCCACCCGCCTCGCGCCGTACGCCCTTGCCTCCCGCCTCTCCTATTTCCTCTGGTCCTCCATGCCCGATGAGCAACTGCTGCGCCATGCCGCCAGCGGCGATCTCGCCAAAACCGAAACACTCCTCGCCGAAACCCGCCGCCTGCTCTCGAGCCCGCGCGCCGATGCCTTCATCACCGGATTCCTCGATAGCTGGCTCAACCTCCGCAGCCTCGGCGACATGCCTCCCGACCGCGACACCTTCGAGCACTTCTACGGCCTCGATCTGCAGGCCGCCATGAAGCGCGAAACACATCTCTTCGCCCGCCACTTGCTCGACCGGAACGAACCCATCGCCCGCTTCCTCGATGCCGACTACAGCTTCCTCAACCGTCCGCTCGCCAAGCTCTACGGCCTCGCCGATCAAATCCCCGCCGAAGGCGGCCATGAATTCCGCCTCGTCAAACTCACCAATCCCAATCGCGGCGGATTGCTCGGCCAGGGCAGCGTGCTCACGGTAACGGCCAACGGCATCGAAACATCTCCCGTCACGCGCGGCGTCTGGCTGCTCGAAAACATCTTCGGCACCCCGCCCGCGCCGCCTCCCGACAACGTCCCCGCCATCGACCCCGACATACGCGGCGCCAAGACCATGCGCGAAATCCTCACCAAACATCGCGACTCCCCCGCCTGCTTCGCCTGCCATCAGAAGATTGATCCGCCCGGCTTCGCACTCGAAAACTTCGATCCCATCGGCGCATGGCGCACCCAATACAAACCCGGCGTGCCCGTCGATGCCTCCGGCCAGATGCCCGATGGCAAATCCTTCCAGGATGCCGCCGGATTGAAGAAAATCCTCGCCGCCAATCAGCCGCAATTCACGCGCATGCTCACCGAAAAGCTACTGGCTTATGCCTGTGGCCGGCGCATGGAACCGCTCGACCGCCCCCGCATCGACCGCATCGCCAGGGAACTCGCCGCCCGTGGCGGTGGCTTCCGCGATCTCGTCGAACTCGCCATCGCCAGCGAAATCTTCCGCTCCAAGTGATCTACTTCGGCCAGGGGTAGTCGTTCTTCCCCGCCCCCGGATCCATCGGACCCGCGGGCAGTGTCTTCTGCCACGCCAGCACCTTCTGCGACATCCGCGCCACCACATCCGGCTTCTCCGCCGCGCGGTTCTGCATCTCCATCGGATCGCGCGGAATGTCGTATAGCTCCACCCGGCTGCGGTCCGGATTCATCATCAGCTTCCAATCCCCATCGCGCATGGAAAGCATCGGGCTGATGTTCGATACATGCCCGGCAATGTTGAAGCGCCACTCCCAATAGAGCGGCTTCCGCCGCGCGGCAGGCTTGCCCAACAGCACTCCGCTGCGGTCCTCGCCGTCTCCCTCGGGAGCACGCACCCCCGCCAGCTTCGCCATCGTCGGCAGGTAATCCACCGCCCCCATCACGCTCGTCGAATCGAGGCGCGCCGGCACGCGTCCCGGCCAGCGCACAATCCCCGGCAAACGCACGCCGCCTTCATACAGGCTGCGCTTGCGCCCCCGGAACGGCCCCGGCGAGCCCACACCGCTATGCCCCGCGTTCGAAATGAAAATCTCCTCCGGCCCGTTATCGGAAGAAAACAGCACAATCGTATTCTGCGCCAGCCCCATTTCATCCAGCTTCGCCATCAGCCGCCCAAAGGCGCGATCAATCGCCGCCACCGAAGCATAGTAAATCGTCCGCGCACCCTTGAAGCGCTTCGTCGCCGGCCCGTACCTCTCAAACGGACGCATGTCTTCGTCCGTCGGAACCAGCAGCGCATGCGGCAGCATCGTCCACAGATTTACAAAGCACGGCCGGCCGCGATGCGCACCGAGAAACCGCACCGTCTCATCGACGAACGCCTCCGTCGACCGGTGCCGGAACGTCTCATCGCGATCGTCATACGACGGACCGTTGCCATTCACCGTGCGGTATTCGTCAAACCCATAGGCCGAAGGCTCCGGAGCCCCTGCCCCGCTGCCCAGATGCCACTTTCCGAAATGCGCCGTCGCGTAGCCCGCGTCCTTCAACATCCGAGGCAGCATCGGAGCCGCCGGATCCAGCCAGTTCGGCATCCCCCGCCGCTCGTTCAACTCCGCCGCCGCCAGGTGCCCGTGAATGCGGTGCCGCGCCGGATATTGGCCCGTCATGAATCCCGTCCGGCTCGGCGAACAGACCGGATTGGCTACGTAAAACTGCGTGAACTGCGTGCCCTGCTTGGCGAACCGGTCAAGGTTCGGAGTCGGCAGGAAGCGGTTCCCATAGCAGCCAAGATCGCCCCAGCCCAAATCGTCACAGAGAAAGAAAAGGATGTTCGGTCGCTGTTGGGTTTGCCCCAGCAGCGGTGCGGCCGCCGCACCAAGAAAGTCACGACGTCTCATAGCTTCTGATACATCATGCCATTTCTGATACAAATAAAAGTTACCCCCTCATGCCTACTTACCGATCCCGCACCACTACGCATGGACGCAACATGGCCGGCGCGCGCAGCCTCTGGCGCGCCACCGGAATGAAAGACGGCGACTTCGACAAGCCCATCATCGCCATCGCCAATTCCTTCACCCAATTCGTTCCCGGCCACGTCCACCTCAAGGACCTCGGCCAGTTGGTTGCCCGTGAAATCGAAAACGCCGGCGGCGTCGCCAAGGAGTTCAACACCATCGCCGTCGATGACGGCATCGCCATGGGACACGACGGCATGCTCTACTCGCTGCCCTCGCGCGAACTGATCGCCGACGCCGTCGAATACATGGCCAACGCCCACTGCGCCGACGCCCTCGTCTGCATCTCCAATTGCGACAAAATCACCCCCGGCATGCTCATGGCCGCCATGCGCCTGAACATTCCCGCCATTTTTGTTTCGGGCGGCCCCATGGAAGCGGGCAAAGTGAAACAATCCGATGGCCTCATCAAAGCCGTCGACCTCATCGACGCCATGATCGTCGCCGCCGATTCCCGCGTGTCCGACGAATACGTCAACGACATGGAGCGCTCCGCCTGCCCCACCTGCGGCTCCTGCTCCGGCATGTTCACCGCCAATTCCATGAACTGTCTCACCGAAGCCATCGGCCTCGCCCTGCCCGGCAACGGAACCATCGTCGCCACCCACGCCGATCGCAAGAATCTGTTCCTCGAAGCCGGCCGCCGCATTGTCGATCTCGCCCGCCGCTACTACGAACAGGACGACACATCCGTTCTGCCCCGCAGCATCGCCAGCTTCGACGCCTTTGAAAACGCCATGTCGCTCGACATCGCCATGGGCGGATCAACGAACACCATTCTCCATCTGCTCGCCGCCGCGCAGGAAGGCGAAGTGCCCTTCACCATGGCCGACATCGATCGCCTCTCGCGCCGCGTCCCCCATCTGTGCAAGGTCGCCCCTTCCACCTCCAACGTGCACGTCGAAGACGTCCATCGCGCCGGAGGCATCATGGCCATCCTCGGCGAACTCGACCGCGCCGGCCTGCTCCACAAACACACCTGCACCGTGCACGCCGCCACCATGGGCGATGCGCTCAACGCGTGGGACGTCAAGCGCACCAACTCCCAACAGGTCCACGACTTCTTCCGCGCCGCCCCCGGAGGCATCCGCACCACCGAGCCTTTCTCCCAATCCGCCCGCTACGACGCGCTGGACCTCGACCGCTCCACCGGCGCCATTCGCGATCTTGCACACGCCTACAGCCGCGACGGCGGACTCGCCGTTCTCTACGGCAACATCGCCGAAGAAGGCTCGATCGTCAAAACCGCCGGCGTCGATGCGGCCCTGCTCACGTTCCGAGGCTCCGCCCGCATCTTCGAATCCCAGGATGCTGCCGTCGAAGCCATTCTCGGCGACCAGATGCGTCCCGGCGATGTCGTCGTCATTCGCTACGAAGGCCCGCGCGGCGGACCCGGCATGCAGGAGATGCTCTACCCCACCAGCTACCTGAAATCGAAAGGCCTCGGCAAAGTGTGCGCCCTCATCACCGACGGCCGCTTTTCCGGCGGCAGCTCCGGCCTCTCCATCGGCCACATCTCGCCCGAGAGCGCCGAAGGAGGAGCCATCGCCCTCGTCGAGGAAGGCGACACCATCATCATCGACATCCCACAACGCCTGCTGCGGCTCGATGTCAGCGACACCGAACTCGCCCGCCGCCGCCGTGTCATGGAAGACCGCGGCGATGACGCCTGGAAGCCGCGCAACCGCAATCGCGTTGTCTCCCGCGCCCTGCAAGCCTACGCCGCACTCACCACCAGCGCCTCCCGAGGCGCCGTCCGCGACCTCTCCGGCCTCCAGCGCGCACGGGCCCTCGAACCCGCTTAGCGCGGAAGAAGATCTCTGCTCGGATGCGTGGCCGAGGCCACCGTCTGCGACTGGATGAATCCAGCTACCTTCCGGTAGCCCGCTTCCGAAATGTATAGATCCATACGGCTAAACGACTCCAGAACACTGGCGATCCATCCCCCCATCTCCACCACATTGCGTTCCAGGGGCAACTGTTCCACTTTGCCCCCGGAAGCCCCGGCCTGCGTGATATGATCCAGCCGGTCCAACACACCCTGCATCCGCACCATTTCTTTGCGCATCTCCGTGATCTTCTCGCGCATGAGACCACAATTCAGCCGCCTCATTTCTCCCACCGAAGCCTTGCCATGCTGCGCGGATGAATCCAGCGCCGCGAAGAACCCCTTCTGCCGCCAGATCTCCTTGAATGCCTCTGTTCCGTATTCCGCCATGCTCCCTCCTGCACCAACCAACGAAACGGAGCAGGAAAACCTGTCAAGGAACCAGGGGTTGGGATCCATGTCCGGCCGGCACGCTGTCTTTTCCGGGACAAATCCATGCCTTCCGATAGGCCGCTTCCGGCAGAAACCACTTCATCGAGTCGTACATGCTGGCGAAGGCGCGCACGCGCTCCGCCAGTTCGATCATGCTCGCATCGAGGTGCACTTGTTCCACCTTGCCGCCGCGAGTCCCCGACTGGATGCTATGGTCAATCCGGTCCATCGCGGTCTGCGCCTGCGCCAGTTGCTTGCGCAACTCCGCCATCTTGTTCTGCATCTGCATTGTCACCGCTCTGCTGAGGCCCTCACGGGTATATCTGCCGTGTTTCGCGGAGGTGTCCAGCGCAGCAAACAAGCCTTTCTGCCGCCACAACTCGATGAATTCCTTGCTTCCGTATTCCGCCATGCTCCCTCCTCACCTACCAACGGAATGGAGAAGCAAAACCTGTCAGAATCGTTCTACCAAACGTTCCCCGCGCCCGGCGTGTAACTGGTGCCCACCACATTGACGGCGATGATCGTGTCGCACTTCACCGTCCCGGACGCATTCACCGTCGCGCTATCCAGCCTGACCGACGATGCCACTGCCTCCACCGTGGAAGCGTCCAGCCGCACTTTCGTCAACGCCGACAGCTTTGCATCGCTGCCCGTCAACTCCATCCGGCCACCCCCGGCCGACTCCGCCCGCAGTTTCATCCCCGCGCTCAACTCCAGATCCGTCCCCGCCAGAATGGATATCTTCTTCGCGCCCGAAATCTCCACGTTCCCATTGCCGTCCACGTAGATGGAAGAAAGCAGCATCTGCAACTGGCTCTCCAGCACTTGAATTCGATGCAAAGCATCCTGCAGCATGGCCTGCGTCTGCTGCTGCGTAACAGGTGAGCCCGTCACACTGTTCACCGGGGCGGTGACAGGTGCGCTCCTGCTCATCAGGTTCGGGTTGTTGAGTTTCATACAAGCTTTGTATCAGAAAGCGCTGTCCCCCAGGCGGCCCGATGCTCTCTTCATCGGGATATTCCGCCTGGGTGGCTGTGGAACAGCGTTTTCCCGGAGGGGGAGACCGAAAAATCAATTGACCGGTGTCTTGAGATCCCACACGGCATTCGTAATCGGACTGCATTCCACCCGAGGCGGAACACAGCCCTGCGACCCTGAGCATCGCGTGTGGGGGAGGTGGGGCTCAGTTCGCTTATATTGTTGATACACGAAAAAACATTTCCGGGTCAAGATGTTTGAAGCAAAAAGTGCCACAAATGTGCGCCGCGCCCGCCTTACTGAACCGGAAGGCGCAACTCTGGACTGCTCGCCCCCTCCGCCGTTACAACGATGCCGGCCAATCCCGAAACCCCATCCGGCACCCGCGCATTCACCTGATAGAGGCCGATAAAACCCGGTGCAAGCCCCGCGAACGACACCTCCGCCGCCCGTCCGCCGATGCGCAGTTCCGGCAGCGCAACCATACTCGAAAGCGGATCCGCTACCGCCGCCGACCCGGCCTCCGGAGCCGGCTCCACCCGCCCCAAGGCAAGCCCGAACAGCGTGATCCCCTCGCCCGCCACCGCCCGGTTCACCTCGCTCACCACGGCCCCATCGGAGGCGCGCACCGCCGCCACATGAATCCCATCGAGCGAGATCAGGCTCGGCTGCGCCGCGACCACGCTGACATTCACCGCCTGGCTCACCGCCCGCCCATTGTCCACGGTCACAGCCACCGTCTCGCCACCCAAAGCAAACGGAGCCTGCACCACCACCTGCTCCACGCCTCCCGCCTTGCGCACCGACACCACGGGCACGGCAACATCATCCATCTTCACCGACACGCCCGCCAGCCGCACCGGCAACGGCAATTCCCCGGCCGTTGTAACCCCGCTCGCGCCCAACGCCAGATTGCGCCCGCGAATCACCATCAACGCCCCCGGCGTCACACCCGCCGATAGCGAACCCTGGGCGAAAACACCACTGGCATCGAACTCCGGCGCGGCCCCCGCCGCCGATACGTTCGAAATCCTCCGGATGCGGTGATTGTCCGTATCCGCGACATACAGGTTTCCCTGCGCATCCAGCGCAATCCCAAACGCCCCGTTGAAGGAAGCACTCAGCGCCGGCCCGTCATCTCCCGCGAAGCCTCGCGTTCCATTGCCCGCCACCGTCGAAATGATCCCCGCCGCACTCACCTTCCGCACCCGCGCATTGGGCCCATCCGTAAAATACAAATCGCCGTTGGCATCCGTCACCATCGCGCCCGGGAAGTTGAGATTCGCCGATACACCCGGCCCGCCGTCCCCGGAAAAGCCCGCCGTGCCCGTGCCCGCAATCGTCGCGATCGTCCCGCCCGAGGAAACACGCCGGATCCGGTGATTGAACTGATCCGCGATATACAGATTCCCCGCCCGGTCCATCGCCACCGCCGTCGGATTGTTCAGTTGCGCGCTGGTGGCCGGCCCGCCGTCGCCCGAAAAGCCCTGCGATCCCGTCCCCGCCACGGTGCTCACAATCCCCGCCGTGGAAATGCGCCGCACACGATGCGCTCCCTGCTCCGCCACAAACAGGTTGCCCGACGCATCCGAGACACACCGGAGCCCAATGAAAAAGGAAGCCTGCGCCGCCCCACCTCCATCGCCGCCATACATCCGCGCCCCATTGCCGGCAAATGTCGAAATGCGCCCCGAAGGATCGATGCGCCGGATGCGGTTGTTCATATCATCGTTCACATAGATGTTCCCCGCTGGGTCCAGACACACGCCGATCACCCCGTTGAACGAAGCCTGCAACGCAGCGCCGCCGTCGCCGCCAAAGCCCGCATTGCCCGTTCCCGCAATTGTCGTCACCGTACCATCCGTGCCGATCCGCCGCACTCTGTGATTGCGCCAATCGGCCACAATCAGATTCCCCGCCGCGTCAAACGCCAGGTACACAGGGCTGTTGAAGCCCGCCTGTGTGGCCGGACCGTTGTCGCCGCTGAACGAGGGCGTCCCCGTCCCCGCAATCGTCGTCACCGTCTGCCCCTGGCCGAACGCAACCAGCACGGCACATAGAATCGAAGCTAAGAACATGGCGCAACCCTCCTGATTCAGGTGAGCCGCAACTCCGATGCATCACGCTTGCGTTGCAATCCCACCCATGCGAAGCTAGGCTTGGGTTCGCCGGACGGGCAGCCGCGCTCACCTGAGCCAGCAATGGCAATGGCAGGCGAGGAAAGTCCGGTCTCCATAGGGCGGCGTGCCGGCTAACGGCCGGGGGGGTTCGCTCAAAGCGGATTTCACGGAAAGCGCCACAGAAAATACACCGCCTCGGCCCACACCCGCAAGGGCAAAGCCGCGGTAAGGGTGAAAAGGTGCGGTAAGAGCGCACCGCGGCGGCAGCAATGCCGCTGGCAGGGCAAGCCCCACGCGGAGCAAGACCAAATAGGGGAGAAGGAGCGGCCCGTTCTGTCCGACTCCCGGGTAGGTCGCTAGAGCCGGTCAGTAATGGCTGGCCCAGAGGAATGGCTGCCACCGTCCGGCAACGGACGGTACAGAAACCGGCTTACAGTCCGGCGAACCCATCATCGCGCGGGCAGCACATCCACAATCGGCTTGCCCGCCTTCTTCACCTCCGACCGGTAATCCTCACCCAACAGCGCGGCCAGCGTCGCCGCAATCTGATTCTGTTTCACCTTCCCCACCTTCGCCCGCTCCCCCATCGCCCGCGTATCCGGCCCCAGAAACGCCATCCAGATGTACTTCGAATCCTCCACCTTCTTCCCGTGGCTCTTCCACTCCACCGGCGCTTCGCCCCTCCCGTGATCGGGCGCGAAAATCAGCGTCGTTGTCCCCCGGTATTCCGGCATCGCTTGCACGGTCTCCCACAATTCCTTCAAATACCCGTCCACGCGGTGCGCCGCATCCAGATATTCCTTATACCGGCCCGCATGCGACCATTCATCCGTCTCCCCCAGCGACAAAAACAGAACGCGCGGCTT
>CALFYN010000539.1 GCA_937952345.1 uncultured Acidobacteriota bacterium | reverse complement strand
CCGTTCTTCATCCGCCCCTTCACCAAGGAGAAATCCATCGCCGGCGCCGCGTTCACCGGGCAAGGCTATCCCTGTGCCGACGCGGCGAACAACGACACCGAAATCCGCCTTGCGATGCTCGAAAGCATCGAACCCGGCACTATCTCCGTTTGGGCCTGTGGCGGCAGCACCGATTGCGCCCATTGGGGCGAGATGATGTCCATGGCCGCCAGCCAGCGAGGCTGCACCGGCGCCGTGATCGACGGCGGTGTGCGCGATCTCGATTTCGTCGACCGCATGGCCTACCCCGTATTCGCCAAATTCCAGTCCCCCGCCAGTTCCGTCGGCCGCTGGGCCATCCGCGAATGGCAGATCCCTGTACGCGTTGGCAACACGATCGTCCATCCCGGCGACTTCATTTTCGGTGATACCGATGGCGTCGTTGTCGTGCCTCGCCCGCTGACACTCGAGGTGCTGCAAGCCGCGGAAGATGTCTTCCGGCGCGAGGGCGGCATGCGCGAGGAACTCCGCCGCGGCGTCTCCGTCAAAGACGCCTATTCCCGCTACGGGTCGCTGTAGAGCCTGTATAATTCCTCCATGACGCGGCGCACGCTCCTCCAGGCTCTGGGCGGCGCGCCCCCGGCCTTCGCCCAGTCCCACCCCACAATCCCCGTTCAAGCGCTGAATCACATGACGCTGCTCGTCACCGACGTGGCGCGCTCCCTCCGCTTCTACCAGCAGCTCTTCGGAATTCCCGTGCAGGCCCGCCAAGGGCCTACGGTGTTGCTGCGCATTGCAACCGGTCCACAGTTCATCGCCCTCCATCCGGCAGGGCGTAACCAGTCACCCGCCATCGGCCACTTCTGCGTCGCCACCGAACCCTTCGATGTGGACGCCGTGACGCGAACACTGGTGCAAAGCGGAGCCAACAAGCCTCGCGTGCGCATGCGCGCCGCGGACTTGGGTGGAGCGCCGAACGGTACCCCTGAACTCTACTTCGCCGACCCGGACGGACTCTCCGTTCAGATTCAGCACACCTCTTACTGCGGCGGTGCCGGAGCGCTCGGAGAGCAGTGCCCGCCGCAAGTGGAGCCATCCCAATTTAAGGGCTTCCTCACCCCGCGAAGCTTCGACCATTTTCTACTGCACGTTTCCGATGAGGAACGATCCCGAGCGTTCTATCGATCTCTCTTCGGTGAGTTCTCTGGGATCGCCTTTGCCCGCGAGCCAAAGCCGGCCATCGCCCATGCCTGCCTGACGGTGGAACGCTTCGACGCCAATCGCGCCCTCTCTGCCCTCACGGAACTCGGCGTACGCCGCAACATCCGTATCAATGGTGCTGGTGTCACTTTCCCCGATCCGGACGGCATCCGCATCCGCCTGGTCTGATCAGAAGCGCCAATCCCACTCCGCCGGATCATCGAACTTCCCCTTCTCCCGCCGCGACAGCCGCAACAAACCCGCCGCAAAATCACCCGCCCCAGTCTTCGACTCGTAATAACGATCCCGCGGCTCCCGAACCAGCAGCCCGAGTTCCCCCTTCTGTACCCAAAACCGTGCAATCCCCGCCCTCGCATATTCCCGAGCTTGCGACAGGTGCTGGCTCTCCCGCGTCAAATCGTACAAATCGAGGCTCAGATTCAGCGCAAAGGCCACATTAGCAATCGACACCTTCTCCGGCATCGCCACCTCCGCCCCCGACGCGGCAATTCTCTCCGCAACCTCCCTGTAGCGAGGCTCCTTCAAATCTCGCGCGAAGAAGGCAACCATGCGCCCCAGTTCAAACACACTCGACGATCCATACGCGTAGTGCCACGGCTCCACCAATCCGTTCCCCGCCGTCTTC
>CALFYN010000538.1 GCA_937952345.1 uncultured Acidobacteriota bacterium | reverse complement strand
ACAAGCGTGTCGCCGGGCTGGAAAAGCCGGCCATGCCGATGGACGGCAAACTCACCGATGCGGAAGTGGAAACGCTGCGCCTGTGGATGGACCAGGGCGCGCCGTGGGAAGGCGAGATCGGCACGAAGAAGCCGGCGGTGGATCCGCTGAAGGCGATTGAAGAGTCGCCGCTACCTCCGAATGCGAAGGAGTGGTGGAGTTTTCGCGCGCCGGTGCGGAGTGCGATTCCGAATGTTTCCGATGCGCGCTGGGGCAAGCATCCCATCGACGCGTTTGTGAAGCAGCAACTGGATGCGCAGGGATTGAAGCCCGCGCCCGAGGCCGATAAGCGTACGCTGGTGCGGCGGGCGTTTCTGGATTTGACCGGACTGCCGCCGACACCCGCCGAGGTGCGCGCCTTTGTGGAAGATGCGCGGCCCGATGCGTGGGCGCAATTGGTGGACCGCCTGCTCGCGTCGCCGCACTACGGGGAACGCTGGGGACGGCACTGGCTGGATGTGGCTCGCTACGCGGATTCGAATGGCTACGAGCACGATTTCGACCGGCCGAATGCGTGGCGCTATCGCGATTACGTGATTCGTTCGTTCAATCGCGACACGCCGTATGACCGGTTTCTGCTGGAGCAACTCGCCGGGGATGAAGTGGACGAGGTCACCTACGACACACTGACCGCGACGGGGTTCCTGCGCAACTACGCGAAGGTGGGATTCCGCGAGAAAGACAATCCGCAGTTTCGCTTTGAGTATCTGGATGACATGATCGCCACGCTGGGGCGCGGCGTGATGGGGCTGACCGTGCACTGCGCGCGCTGCCACAATCACAAGTTCGATCCGATCCTGCAGCGCGATTACTATACGCTGCAGGCTTCGCTGTATGGCTACGTGGAAGTGGAGCATCCGCTGGTTCCCAAAGAGCAGGCCGAGGAATACTACAGGCGGAATGAAGAGATCGACGCGCGGATCAAGCCTTTGCGGGCGCGCGTGGCGGCGATTGAGGATCCCTACAAGCTGGTGCTGGTGAAGGAAAAGTACAAGCGCTTTCCGGCGAATGTGCAGGAGGCGATTGCGATTCCCGAAGAGCAGCGCACGCCGGGGCAGGCGTTGCTGGCGAATCAGATCATCCGCACGGTGCGCGTGTCGAGCGGCGAGGTGTCGCGGCATCTGAAGCCGGAAGAACGCGCCGAGGTGCAGAAGCTGGAAGCCGAGATTGGCGCGTTGCAGAAGCAGCGCCCGAAACCGATTCCCACGGCGATGGGCATTACGGATGGAGATTACCGCTTCGTGCCCGACGGTCCGGGCGATGAGCCTGCGCCGGGCAAGGGCATCAAGATGGAAGTGACCGAAGGGTCGTACCTGCACAAGGGTCCGGGGCGGTATCAGGTTCCTCCTTCGTATTTCCTGCACGGCGGCGATATGTATAGCCGGGGATCGTTGATGAAGCCGGGGTTTGTTACGGTGCTGTCGAAGGGCGCGCCAGTGGTGGAGCATCCACCGGCGCATGGGAAGACATCGGGGCGGCGGCGGGCGCTGGCGGAGTGGTTGTCTTCGCTGGAGCATCCATTGACGGCGCGCGTGATGGTGAATCGCATCTGGCATCATCATTTCGGACGCGGTATTGTGGCCACGCTGGATAACTTCGGGCGCACGGGCGAAAAGCCGACGCATCCGGAGTTGCTCGACTGGCTGGCGGTGGAGTTCCGCGAGCGCGGCTGGAGCATGAAGGCGATGCACCGGCTGATCATGATGAGCGAGACGTATCGCATGTCATCGAGCTTCGCCGATGACGCGAATCTCGCCAAGGACGCGGCGAATTTGTATCTATGGCGTTTTCGCCAGCAGCGGTTGGAAGCAGAGGTTCTGCGCGATGCGATTCTGCAGGTGGCAGGTTCGCTGAACACGCTGATGGAAGGGCCGGCGGTGTTTCCTCCGCTGCCTGAAGAGACGCTGCGGTCAATGAATAAAGGGATTTGGAAGCGGCAGAGCAATGGGCCGGAGACGTGGCGGCGGAGCGTTTATGTGTATCGCAAGCGCGGGTTGCCGTTCCCGTTTTTCGAGGTGTTCGATCTGCCCGACCAGACCATTACGTGCGGGCGGCGTACGGTGTCCACGGTGGCGACGCAGGCGCTGACGCTGCTGAACAATGAGTTTGTGCTGGATCAATCGCAACGCTTCGCGGCGCGGTTGCAGGCCATGTCGGCGGATCGCAATGAGCAGTTGCGGCTGGCCTATGAACTCGCCTTGGGCCGCCCCCCCAACGCGGAGGAACTGGCCGTGGCGCGGGAGTTTCTGAATGCGAATCAGATGGGCGATCTGACGCATGTGCTGCTCAACCTGAGCGAGTTTCTCTACATGAGGTAAGCAATGGCGAGACGCATCACATCGCGGCGGGATTTCCTGAATGAAATGGGGAACGGGATCGGCGGGCTGGGCCTGGCCTGGCTGCTGAGCCAGGACCGGCTGCTGGCGGCGCCACCGGCTACGGCAGCGGTGTGCGGCGCGGGGTCCAATCTGGAAACGCCCTTT
>CALFYN010000537.1 GCA_937952345.1 uncultured Acidobacteriota bacterium | reverse complement strand
CCGCGCACACTGCGACACCGCCCCGCCGACGTGCGACGCCGGAAGTGTCACCGCCGTCCCCCCGCGCTGCTCCGCAAGACGAAGCGTGGCCTGCACCCGGGCCCGAATGTCTGCCGCCTGCCCAGCAAATACGGGAGTCTCCACAAACACCGCCGTCCACGGCGCATCGAACCGCGCTGCAAGCCGCGCCGTGGCCCGCACCAGTTGCGCCGAAAACGGGCTCGGCCCCACGCACACCATCAGCCGGTTCGATACCGCCCACGTCTCGCCGATCGCGTGCTGCCGCCGGTAATCGCGCATCTGCGCATCGACCCGATCCGCCGTCCGCCGCAATGCCATCTCGCGCAGCGCAATCAGATTCCCTGGCCGGAAGAAGTTCTCCGTCGCCCGCCGCGCCTGCTCGCCGGCATACACCTTGCCTTCGTCCAATCGCCGCAACAAATCGTCCGCCGGTAGATCCACCAGTTCGATCTCATCGGCCTCGTCGAGCACGGAGTCCGGCAGCGTCTCCCGCACTACTACGCCGGTTACCTGCGCCACCACATCGTTCAGGCTCTCCAGGTGCTGCACGTTCAGCGTGGTGTAGACGGAAATGCCCGCCTCCAGCAGCTCCATCACATCCTGCCAGCGCTTGGCATGGCGGCTCCCCGCAGCGTTCGTGTGCGCCAGTTCATCCACCAGCATCAAAACCGGATCCCGCGCTAATGCTCCATCCAAGTCGAACTCGGGTACCCGCACGCCCTTGTATTCCACCTCGAGTCGCGGCAGCACCTCCAGCCCCGCCAGCAGAGCCTCCGTCTCCTTGCGGCCGTGCGTTTCCACGTAACCCGCCACCACATCCACGCCCGCGCGTTGTTGTGCCCCGGCCGCCTCCAGCATTGCATATGTTTTGCCCACACCCGCTGAGGCCCCAAAAAACACTTTCAGCCGTCCGCGTTTCGCTCGCGCGGTCTCCTCTTTTACCCGCTCCAGCAGGTCATCCGGATTGGGTCGCTCGTCTCCGGTCACTCGTGCCCTTCATCCAAGGATAGATTCAACACCAGTACGTTGACACGCGGTTCTCCCAAGACACCAAACTGCCGCCCCTCGGTCGCCGCCGCGATCAGCGCATCCACGCGCTCCCGAGGCATTCCTCGCATCCGCGCCACTCGCCCCGCCTGATACGCCGCCGCTGCCGGTGAAATATGCGGATCCAATCCGCTCCCCGACGCCGCCAGCAGATCCTGGGGAGCCGCATCGCGATTCCCCGGGTCCGCCTCCCACAATGCCGCCTGCCGCCCCGCGCGCTGCTTGCGTAAGTCTTCACTCAATGTCCCCAGATTCGACCCAGAACTGGATGCGCCATTATATGGCTCCGGCGCAGTTGCCGATGGCCTTGGCCAGAAATATTTCGCATCTGCAAACCACTGTCCGATCAGCGCGGATCCAACCAACCGTCCGTCCTTCCGCAACAGGCTCCCATGCGCTTTCTCCGCGAACACCGCGTCCGCCACCGCCGTTGTCACCAACGGATATACGATCCCCGTCAGCAGTGTCAACCAAAACAGTAAATACAATGCTGGCCGAATTTGTTTCCACATAACCAACTCCTTACACCATCCCCATCCCCGACAAGATCACGTCCACCACCTTGATCCCTGCAAACGGCAACAGTATCCCACCCACTCCGTACAGCAGCACGTGCCGCCGCAGCAAAACTGCCGCCGGCACGGCGCGATACGCAATCCCTCGCAGCGCCAGCGGAATCAGCGCCACAATAATCAGCGCATTGAAAATCACCGCCGACAGAATCGCGCTCTCCGGCGTCGCCAGCCGCATCACATTCAACGCCCCCAATTCCGGATACGTCGTGGCGAACGCCGCCGGAATGATCGCAAAATACTTCGCCACATCGTTCGCCGTGGAAAACGTCGTCAGCGCCCCCCGCGTCATCAACATCTGCTTGCCTATTTCCACAATCTCCAGCAGCTTCGTGGGATTCGAGTCCAGGTCCACCATGTTCCCCGCTTCCTTCGCCGCTTGCGTCCCCGAGTTCATCGCCACCGCCACGTCCGCTTGTGCCAACGCCGGAGCATCATTTGTCCCGTCTCCCGTCATGGCAACCAGTCGTCCTTCACCCTGCTTCTCGCGGATCAGTTCCAGCTTCCGCTCCGGAGTCGCCTCCGCCAGATACTCATCCACTCCTGCCTCAGCCGCAATTGCCGCCGCGGTCAACGGATTATCGCCCGTAATCATGATCGTCTTGATCCCCGTCTGCCGTAGCCGCGTGAATCGTTCCTTGATCGCGCCTTTCACGATGTCCTTCAGTTGA
>CALFYN010000536.1 GCA_937952345.1 uncultured Acidobacteriota bacterium | reverse complement strand
GGATTCCGGCATGCCCAGCACCAACAGCGAGTCGATGAATTCGCCCAATGTTTCCGGATCCCGGGCTTTGATATTACGGCGGAAATGGGCCGTTAGGAAATCGAATTCGGTTTGGAAATCGGCGCGGGGCAGGGCGCGTTGATCGTAATCGTTGTACGCATACAGGATATGCGTCACGGTGTAGGCAATGCTGTAGAATTCGTCGTCGGGCTTGCGGCCGCGCCAGGTGTAGGGGCGCAGTGACGGAATCCAGCGGGCGACATCGGCAAAGGACGCTCCGAGCCGAATGCCGTAGCGGTCGCCGAAGTAGGCCGTCAGCAGAGCTTCAAAGAAGACGTCGTAGCGGCTGGTCATGGCGAGTTTGCGATGGCACTGGAAACAGCGCCGCGACCCGCGCACGCTGTATTTGCGGCACTTCGAACAGCGGTGCGGGATGTCGGAGGGCGGCCCCTCGCGCAACGGATCGAAGGCAAGAAAATCGACGGCGGCGAAACGCGCGGCGCGGCGCGCCAGTTCCTGGCGGATCGCGGGATTGGGAAACCCGAGCCCATCGGCGCTCAGGCAGGCGTACACCCAATCGGCAACGCCGGTGGCTCCGGTTTTTTCCGGAACCACGGGGTTCTTCCCACGCCAATAGGCGGCGCGCTCGCGGCCGGTTTCCAGGCAGAGACGGCGCAACTGCTCATCCGCGGCAGCCTCGGAAAGGCTGTAAAAGCAGAACAGCAGGTCGGAGGCGTAGTCCTCAAAGTGCTTCGGATCGCGGGCGACTTCGGTGAGGTAGCGGATGGCGCGGTACACGGCGGAGCGGCGGCGGTCGAGCGCATAAGTGGCCGCACGGGCGGCGGGCAGGAACGGCAGGGCCAGCAGTACGCGGCGAGTCAGAAGCACGGGTTCTATTGTAGTGGGGATTCGGGCAGAAAGATGTTGGTGAAGGTTTGGGAGAGATCGATGCGCGCGGCTTCGAGACGGGGCACGGAAGCAGCCACGAGGCCAAGAGCCGCACCGGCGGACTCGGGCGAGATGCGGCCGTCGAGATCGAGGGTGGGCAGCATGCCTTCGATGGCGGCGAGGTCGGCTGCGGCATCTTCGGCGCGGGCCTCGGCGGGGAGCGCATTGCGGATTTCGTCCGGCGTGTGCCGCGCCATCCAGCGGTTCGATTCGAGGAACGCTTGGGCGATGGCGCGGGCCCGCGTGGGGTTCGCATCGAGCCACTGGCGGCGGGCGATGAGGCAGAGGCTGGGGAGTTTGTCGACGCCGAAGTAGTGGCGCGACGGGACGGCTTGGCGGAGGTCGGCGAGGATGCGGAGCGGCACATTGCGCCGCAGCAGCGTGCTGAGGCCGAGGTTGGTGAGCATGGCGGCGTCGACTTTGCGCTGCGTGACGGCGGCGACGGCGGAAGCGGCCACTCCGATGGCGGCTGTCGGGACAGCGGAGGGATCGAGGCCATGCTTGCGCAGGATGGCGTTCAGCAGGAAATGCGAGGAGGAACCGGGTCCGGGAATCCCGATGGTTTTTCCGTGCAGATCTTCGATGCGGGCGATTTCCGCCCGGCCCGCGAGCACGATTCCGGGGCGCTGGGCCAGCGAACAGAACGCCACCGCGTCCCGGCCATCGGCGGCCAGCGGAAGGACTGCGTCATAGGCGGCGGTGGCGACGTCCCCATCGCCGGCCAGCAGCGCTTCCATCATCTTCGCGTAGGACTGCAGATAGACGGCGCGCACGGGATGCGCGGCGTAGCGGCCGTGCGATTGCGACAAATGGTGGCCGTAGCTTTCCGGGAACGTCAGCAATACCGTTTCGCGGCGAGAACGGCAGGCTGCCGAGACGAGCATGGGCAGAATCAGACGGCGGCGCACATCTTCGATCTTGGCAGATGGCGGCATGCTAAGGTGATGCGATGACGGAACCTTGGATGTCGGGCTCGCATGGGGACGTGGATGCGCTGCTGCGCCCGTTGCTGCATGCCTTCGATCACGCGCTGCTCGATCTGGAGAAATGGACAGAGGGGCTTTCCACGGAACAGATATGGGCGCGGCCTTTGGGGCTTGGGGCGATCGGATTCCACCTGCGCCATATCGCCGGCAGCACGGACCGTTTGTTCACGTATGCGGAAGGCCGGTTGCTGAGCGATGCGCAGATGGAGGCGCTGCAAGGTGAGATGGAGCCGGGTGCTTCGCGCGAGGAATTAATAAAGGAAATCCGGCGTACGTTTGAGAGCATCACGCAAAAGGTGCGCGGCATCGACACGGCCACGCTGCCGGAGCCGCGGTTCGTGGGCCGGAAGCGTCTTCCCACGACGCTCCACTCACTGTTGGTGCATATCGCGGAACACACCATGCGGCACGTGGGAGAGGCCATCGTGACGGCCCGGGTGGTGAGAGCGACCGCGTAAGTTCACATGTTAACCTGAAGGGATAGCACAACCATGTCTAGCTCAAAAATGGTATTCACCGAAGACCCTGCGGCCGCAGGCGTAAGAGCCGTACCCGACTCAGACCCTGTAGAAACCGCCGAATGGATTGAGGCACTGGATCAGATCCTCGATGAAGCCGGCCCGGAACGCGCGCGCTACCTGCTGAAGAAGCTGTCCGATCGAGCGTCGAGCCTGGGAGTTCCTGTACCGGCAAACATCAACAGCCCGTACGTCAATACGATCTCGGTTGACGATGAAGTTCCCTACCCTGGGGACCGCTACCTGGAACGGCGCATCAAGAGCATCCTCCGCTGGAATGCGATGGCGATGGTGGTGCGCGCCAACAAGTACGACAATGGCATCGGCGGGCACATCTCGACGTATGCGTCGCTGGCCACGCTGCTGGAAGTGGGATTCAACCACTTCTTCCGCGCCAAGATCGGCGCCGAGCCGGGAGACTTTGTGTACTTCCAGGGGCATGCTTCGCCGGGCGTCTATGCGCGGGCTTTCGTGGAAGGGCGGCTCAATGAGCAGCACCTGGAGAACTTCCGCCACGAACTGCGCGAGCATCCGGGGCTTTCCAGCTATCCGCACCCGTGGCTGATGCCCAACTTCTGGCAGTTCCCCACGGTGTCGATGGGACTGGGGCCGATCAACTCCATTTACCATGCGCGCTTCATGCGTTATATGGAAAATCGGAGTATTATCGCCAAAACGAACCGGAAAATCTGGGCTTTCGTGGGCGATGGCGAATCCGATGAGCCGGAAACGCTGGGCGCCATTACACTGGCGTCGCGCGAGAAGCTGGATAATCTGGTTTGGGTGGTGAACTGCAACCTGCAGCGGCTGGACGGGCCGGTGCGCGGCAACGGCAGTATTGTTCAGGAACTGGAAGCGGCATTCCGCGGCGCGGGCTGGAATGTGATCAAGGTGCTGTGGGGCTCGGAGTGGGACCGCCTGATGGCCAAGGACCGCAGCGGTATTCTGATGCAGCGGATGATGGAGTGCGTGGACGGGGAGTATCAGAACTTCAAGGCGCATGGCGGCGCGTACACGCGCGAGAAATTCTTCGGCAAGTATCCGGAGCTGCTGGAAATGGTTTCCGATATGAGCGATGAAGAGATTTTCAAGCTCAAGCGCGGCGGACACGATGCCGTGAAGGTATACAACGCCTACCTGCGCGCCACGCAACACACGGGCCAGCCAACCGTGATTCTCGCGAAGACCGTGAAGGGCTACGGCTTGGGAGAAGCCGGCGAGGGACGCAATATTACACACCAGCAGAAGAAGCTGAACGAGCAGGAAATGATGTATTTCCGCACGCGCTTCGATATCCCCGTGCCGGACACGGCGGTGCAGAAGATCACGTTCTACAAGCCGCCAGAGGACAGCCCGGAAATGATCTACCTCAAGTCGCGGCGTGAAGCGCTGGGCGGCTATGTGCCGTCGCGCGATCCGAAGCCGATCGAGATCAAGGCGCCGGCGCTCGATTCCTTCAAGGATTCGCTGGGCGGATCGTCGGGGCGCGAAGTTTCCACCACGATGGCGTTCGTCGCCGTGCTGCGCAATCTTCTGAAGGAGCCGGGGCTGGGCAAGTTCGTTGTGCCGATCATTCCCGACGAAGCGCGCACGTTCGGCATGGAGAGCCTGTTCCGCTCGCATGGCATTTATGCCAGCCAGGGGCAGTTGTACGAACCCGTGGACAAGGACAACTTCCTCTATTACAAGGAAGCGAAAGACGGGCAAATTCTGGAAGAAGGCATCACGGAAGCGGGCTCGATGGCGAGCTTCACGGCCGCCGGCACGGCCTACGCCAACTACGGCGTACCGATGATTCCGTTTTTCACCTACTATTCGATGTTCGGCTTCCAGCGCGTGGGCGATCTGATTTGGGCGTTCGCCGATTCGCGCGGCAAGGGCTTCCTGATGGGCGGCACGGCCGGGCGCACGACGCTGGCCGGCGAAGGCTTGCAGCATCAGGACGGGCACAGCCACGTGCTGGCCAGCACGGTCCCCACCTGCGCCACCTACGATCCGGCGTACGCCTATGAAATCGCCGTCATTATTCAGGATGGCATCCGGCGGATGTACGAATTGGGCGAAGATCGTTTCTATTATTTGACAATTGGAAATGAAAACTATGTCCAGCCGGCGATGCCGGAAGGGGTGACGGAAGGCATCCTCAAGGGGATCTACAAATTCACGGGGACGCTGAGCGGCAAGCCGCAAGCGCACCTGTTCGGCAGCGGGTCGATTCTCAACGAGGCGCTGGGGGCCCAGAAGATTCTGGCCGAGAAATACGGGGTGCAAACCGAGGTCTGGAGCGTTACCAGCTATAACGAACTGCGCCGCGAGGCTCTCGATTGCGACCGCTGGAACCGGCTGCATCCGGCCGATGCCCCGCGCACGCCTTACATCGTGAAGGCGTGGTAAGGAAGCAAGGGGCCGATCAGCGCCGCGTCCGAGTAGATGAAGATGGGGCCGGACCAGG
>CALFYN010000535.1 GCA_937952345.1 uncultured Acidobacteriota bacterium | reverse complement strand
TGCGCCGCGCTGATCATCAGCGTGCCGCCCAACACGCGCCCCGATCCCAACCCGGCGCGCGTCGTCACGTTCGCCACCGCCGAAACCTTGTTCCCGTACTCGGCCGGAATGTTGCCCGTGAACAACTCCACCGTCTGCACCACGTTCGGATCGACGGCATTGGCGAAGGCGCCCGTCAATTGATCAGAGATCGGCATCCCGTCCACGACGAAGGTCATCTGGTTGTGCGCCCCGCGCGGATGAATGGCCCCGTTGGCGTTCTGCGAAAAGCCCGGAAAGGTCAGTAGCGCCGCCTCCAGCCCGCGATTGCCCACCTGTAGGCTGAGCCGCTCGATGTCGTTCTGATTGATCTGCGCCCGCGTCCCCGTATCGGCCGGATCCACCAGCAGCCCCTCCCCACTCGATCGCACTTCCACTTCGGTCCGGTCCGCTGCGACGGCCAGCACCAAATCCTGCCGCACGGGCACGTTGGACCGTAGCGCGACCCGCTGCCGGACGGTCGTGAAGCCCCTCCGCACGGCCGTCAACTCATAGCTCTGCAAGGGGATATTCGTAAAGCCAAATGCGCCGTCGGAGCCCGATTGGGTCTGTTTTGTAAAACCGGCCACGGGGTTCGACAGGCTCACCGTGACGCCGGGAACGGCAGCCCCGGAGGCATCCAGCACGCGGCCGGAGAGGGAGGCAGTGGACTGAGCGCAGGTAATGAACGGGATAAAAAGCAGAATGAATGGAATCAGATTCATTCCCAGAAACTGAATCATGTTCACTATAGTTAACATGCCCGCCGCGCCGTGTCAATCCCTGATCCTTTTTCCTGAACACTCTCGCGCCTTCTTACAGGAGGCACGAACCGCATGAAACCCCAACCGATCCGTACCGTGGAACCCGGCGAAGCCGACGCCGCCATCTCCACCGTTGTCATGGCCTTCAGCGCCGACCCCGCCGCGCGCTGGATGTATCCCGATCCGCGGCAGTACCTGCTCCACTTCCCGCGCTTCGTGCGCGCCTTCGCGGGCAAGGCCTTCCAATACGGCAGCGCCCACGTCGCTGGAGAAGGCTGCGCCGCCGCGTTATGGCTGCCGCCGCACGTCTCGCCCGATGAGGACGCGCTGCAGCATATCCTGGAGACCACGGCGCATGAAAGCATCCAGCAGGATTTGCTTTCCGTGTTCGAGCAGATGGACAGCTATCACCCGCCCGTCCCCCACTGGTATCTGCCGCTGATCGGCGTCGATCTACCCTGGCAGAATCAGGGCTTCGGAGCGGCGCTGTTGCGCCATGCCCTCAAGCAATGCGACACCGACGGCGTGCCGGCGTACCTCGAATCCTCAAACCCGCGCAACGTCACCTTGTATGAGCGACATGGCTTTGAGCTACTCGGGGAAATCCGCGCCGGATCCTCGCCGCCGATTCTGCCCATGCTGCGCAAGCCGCGCTAGTGTTCCGGCGCGGACTTGTGATACATGAGTAGCAATGCTTTTGCTACTCAGCGGTCTCTTATTCACCACCCTTGCGTTCTCGCAAACCCCCAACGCGCAGATCACCGGACAGGTCACCGACGGCACCGGTTCAGCGATTCCCGGCGTGAGCATCGTCGTCACTGACGTCGATCGCCGCCTGGAACAGCGCACCGCGACCAACGATTCGGGCGCCTACCGCGTACCCTTCCTCGGCCCGGGCAACTACTCCATCGTCCTCGAGAAAGAAGGCTTCAAGCCGCTCCGCCAGACCGGCATCACACTGGTCATCGATCAGGTGGCGCGCATGGATTTCATTCTCGAACTCGGCACGGTGAACGAGCGCATCGAAGTCACTGACCAGGCCCCGCCGCTCGATGCCGAAACCTCATCGCTCGGCTACGTCATCGACAACAAACGCATTCTTGAGCTCCCGCTGAACGGCCGCAACGTGATGAGCCTGGTGCAACTGAGCGCCGGTGTGCAGCCGCTTTCCGGCATCAACGCCGGATTCTCCGAAACCGGCAACTTCGGCGCATCGAACCTGGCCATCAACGGTGGCCGCGGATCGCTCAACGCGCTGCTGCTCGACGGCGCCAACAACGCCGCGCCGGAGCGCGAGGAAGTGGCCGTATCTCCCAGCGTGGACGCCGTGCAGGAGTTCAAGGTCTATACCAACGGCGCTTCAGCCGAATTCGGCCGCACCTCGGGAGGCGTAGTCAGCGTCATCACCAAGGGCGGCACCAACGAACTGCACGGCTCGCTCTACGAATTCCTGCGCAACGACAAGCTCGATGCCCGCAACGCCTTCGCCACCAGCCGCGG
>CALFYN010000534.1 GCA_937952345.1 uncultured Acidobacteriota bacterium | reverse complement strand
AGGGTGGTGGTGGGGAATTCGAGGATCCAGTCCTTGACGTGCTTGTTGGTTTCGAATTCGGGGCGTGAGACGTCGGCGAGCAACTGGCCTTGAAAGTGGAGGCGCATGGCGCCGGGGCGTGGGGTGGCGCGCTCAAAGGTGACGGGGAGTTGATTGAAGCCGGGTTTGGCGTTGCGTGGGAAGGCGCGGATTTCTTCGGGGCGGACACAGAGCCAGACGCGATCGCCTTTGAATTTGCCGGGGAGATAGGGGCCCTGGAGTTCGCAGGCTTCGAGACGGAGCGTGCTGGTGTTGCGGCCGGGATCGAGGGTGAGGACTTCGGCCGGGAGCGTGTTGTAGATGCCGAGGCGGTTGGCGACATCGAGGCTGGCGGGGCGATCGAAGATCTCCGTTGGCGTACCTTGCTGCACGATTTTTCCATCGGTGAGGATGAACATACGCTCGCCGAGGGCGAAGCATTCTTCGAGGTCGTGGGTGACCATGAGAATGGGGGTATCGAAGGACGCGCGCACGTTGCGGAGCACATCGTAGAGTTCGGTGCGGAGCATGGGGTCGAGGCCTTGAGCGGGCTCATCGAGGAGGAGGATGCGTGGTTCGGCGAGGAGGGCTCGGGCAATGGAGCAGCGCTGTTTCTGGCCACCGGAAAGTTCCTTGGGCTTGCGGCCGCTGAGTTCGGAGAGGCGGAAGAGTTCGAGGACTTCGTTGACTTTGCGATGGCGATCGAGCTTGGGGCGAAATTCGGCGGCGAACTCGAGGTTTTCGCGGAGGGTCATGTGGGGGAAGAGGGCGTAATTCTGGAAGACGTAGCCGCAGCGGCGGGCTTGGGGGAGGATGTGGACTCCGGTTGCGCCATCAAAGAGGATGTCGTCGTCGAGCATGATGCGGCCTTCGTCGGGGCGGACGAATCCGGCGATGGCGTCGAGGGTGAGGGTCTTCCCTGCCCCGCTGGGTCCGAATAAGACGGTGACCATGGCGGTGGTTTTGATTTCGACGTCGAGGAGGAATTCGGCGGAATTGGGTCCGGCGGGAAAACGCTTTTTGAGACGGGCGAGAATCATCGGCTAGACCTGATTCGGAGAGAGGCGGTTGGCGGCCCAGAGGATGAGCAGGGCAACGGCGGAGATGACGAGGACCATGGTGCGGGCGACGTCTCCGTTGCCGGATTCGACGGCGTCGTAGATGGCGACGGCGATGGTTTGGGTGCGGCCCGGGATGTTGCCGGCGATCATGATGGTGACTCCGAAATCGCCGAGGGAGCGGGCAAAGGCGATGGCGGCGGCGGCGAGGATGGAGCGGCGGACGAGGGGGAGCGTGATGCGGGAGAAGATGCGCCATTCGGATGCGCCGAGACTGCGCGCGGCGCGGGCGTAGCTGGGCTCGACGCTTTCGAGGGCGGCGCGAGTGGATTTGACGAGCAGCGGGAGGGAGTGGAAGAGTGCGGCGATGACGGCGGCTTGCCAGGTGAAGACGAGCGGGCTTCCGGTGATGGCTTCGTAGAGCTTGCCGAAGGGGCTGGTGCGGCCGAGGACGACGAGGAGGTAATAGCCGAGCACGGTGGGTGGGAGAACGAGCGGGAGGGAGACGAGGGCATCGGCGAATTCCTTGCCTCGGAAGGTGCGATAGGCGAGGGTGTAGGCGATCCAAAGGCCGAGGGCGACGGCGATCAGAGTGGAGAGCGCCGCCACTCTGAGGCTGAGCCACAAGGGAAACCAGTCGATCGGCATGGGAACGTTACATTATAGCGGGAGCGGCCAAGTGGAGATGCCGGGCGGACGGCGTAGCCCCACGGAGCGGCCAATCCGCAATATTCTGTTAGGTAATGTTTCGCAGACAATTTCTATTATCTGGAGCGGCCGGATTCGCGGCCGCGATGCAGACTTCGGGCTACGAGATTTTCCTTCTGGCCGGGCAATCGAACATGGCCGGGCGCGGCGTGGTGGAAGCGCAGGATAAGGAGCCGATCGCGGGCGTGATGTCGTTCCACAAAGAACATCAATGGGCGCCCGCGGTGGATCCACTGCATTGGGACAAGCCGGATATCGCGGGAGTGGGAATTGGGCGTTCGTTCGCGAGGGTGGTGAAGGCCGCGCATCCGCAATGGAATATCGGCCTGGTGCCGTGCGCCTTCGGAGGCAGCCCACTGGAGCATTGGATGCCAGGGGCGCAGCACTACACCAATGCGATGGCTCGGATGCGCGAGGCGCTGAAACACGGACGGCTGCGCGGCATTCTGTGGCATCAGGGCGAAGCGGAATCGGCGGATCTGGACAAGGCGCGCTCGTACGTGGAGCGCTGGAAGACGATGATGGCAAGCATGCGGAAGGAACTGAATGCTCCGGATGTGCCGGTTGTGGTGGGCCAACTGGGGCTGTTCTTCGTGCGTTCGCCGTACGTGCGGATTGTGAATGAGCAATTGGCGATGCTGCCGGCGGTTGTGCCAAATGTCGCGTTTGTGCCGACGCAGGGGTTGCAGCACAAAGGAGACGATGTGCACTTCGATTCGGCGTCGTTCCGTGAATTAGGGCGGCGCTACGGTCACGCCTACCTGATGTTGCGCGGGTGATGTTTATGGTTTGGCTTCTATTGCTGTCCGGGTTGCAGGCGCAGGATACGGCATTCTTTGAAACAAAGGTGCGGCCCGTACTGGCGCGGCATTGCTATTCCTGCCATGGTCCGGAGAAGCAATTCTCAGGGTTGCGGGTGGATTCGCGCGAGGCGCTGCTGCAGGGCGGCAATCGCGGCGCGGCGTTGCGGCCGGGGGATGAAGCGAGCCTGCTGGTGCGGGCGATCCGGCACGAAGGGTTGCAGATGCCGGTGGGCGCGAAGCTGAAGGACAACGAGATCGCCGATATCGCGAAGTGGGTCCGCGAGGGAGCGGTGTGGCCCGCGTCGAAGGCTGCCAAGGTGGAGTCGATCGACGATCACTACCGCAGACTGGCAGCAACGCACTGGGCGTTTCAGCCGGTGAAGGGGGATGGATCGAAGCTTGAAGGGATGCTGCATGCGGCGGGGGATTCCGTTGACCGGCGGACTCTGATCCGGCGCGCTTATTATGTGCTGACGGGACTGCCCCCCGCGCCCGAGGATGTGGAGCGCTTTCTGAGGGACACGTCGACGGGAGCGTATGCGGCAATGGTGGAACGGTTGCTGGCGAGTCCGCGATTCGGCGAGCAGTGGGCGCGCCATTGGATGGACGTGGTGCGTTTCGGCGAGACGCGCGGCTATGAATGGAACTACGAGATTCTCGGCGCGTGGCGTTATCGCGACTATCTGATTCGCGCGTTCAACATGGACGTGCCCTACGATCAACTGATTCGTGAGCACATCGCCGGCGATCTGCTGGCAAAGCCTCGGATGAATGCGCGAGAGCAGTTGAACGAGTCGATATTGGGGACGGCGTTCTATCGCCTGGGGGAAGCCGGGCATGACGATTGTGTGCAGTTCCGGGAGTTGGCGACGGATGTGATCGACAACCAGATCGACACGGTGACGAAGGCGTTTCAGGGGCTCACGGTGTCGTGCGCGCGATGCCACAATCACAAGCTGGACCCGATTCTGACGGAAGATTATTACGCGTTGTACGGGATTCTAAACTCCAGCCGGCACGTTACTTTGACGGCCGATGCACCGGAGGCGAACGCGGAGACGATCCGCGAACTACGGGTGATGAAAGCGCGGATGAAGCGGGCGGCGGTGGGCGCGTGGCGGACGGCGGATCCGGTGCTTTCTGAGAAAGCGGAGCAGTTGGAGGATCCCTCGTACGTGTGGGCGCACTTCACGGCGGAAGGCTGGGATGCGCTGGCGGCGCGGTACCGCAAGGAAGCAGGGGAACGAGTGGCGTTCAACAAAGCGAATTTCACTGCGCTGCCGCTGCGGGAGTGGCACGTGTCGGGGCAAGGGCTGCGGGATGGGATTACCAAAGCCGGGGCCTTCGATCCCTCGATGCGAGTAGTTCCGGCGGGGCTGTTCACCCATCTCGATTCCATGCGATTGAACGGGGCTGTTCGGTCACCTTTGTTGCCCGCGGGGAAGAAGTTCGTGAGCGTTCGCGCGATGGGCGGATTGCTGGGCTCGCACCGGCGCGTGGTGGATAATTGCGCGATCGGCGAGGGCAATCGCGTCTTGTCGACGACCCAGCTCACTTGGCATAAGACGGCGACACAGGCAGAGAAGCATCAACTGCCGAACTACATTGAACTGATCACGCGTTTCGACAATCCGCGCATTCCGGACCGGCCGGGTGTGTTGAAGGGCGAGCAACTGAAGCAGATGGACGACCCGCGCTCGTGGTTTGGGATCACGCATGCGGTGGTACACGACATCGATGAGACGCCGCGGGAAGAGTTGGGGCACATGTTGCGACTGTTTGAGGGGCCGGCGCCGCGGACGAAGGAAGAGTTGCGCGCCCGCTATCGCACTGTGGTGCAAGAAGCGTTGGATCGATGGGAGCGCGGCGAGACCACAGACGAGGATGTGCCGTGGTTGAACTTGCTGCCGGCGGGCGAGGCTCCGGCGGAGTACCGTGCGATGGAGGCGAAGATTCGCGAACCGCGCGTGATTGAGGGGTTGGCGGACATGGGGGAAGGCCGCGATTTTCCGGTGTTTCGCAGCGGCAGCCCACTTAACCTAGGTGATCCCGCGCCAAGGCGTTTCCTGCGCTACCTGAATGGAGAGCGCCTGTTCCGCGACGGCAGCGGAAGGCGTGAACTGGCCGAGGCAATTGCGAACCCGGCGAATCCACTGACCGCGCGGGTGATGGTGAACCGGATCTGGCACCACGTGTTCGGCAAGGCGCTGGTGAGCAGCGTGGACAATTTCGGAACTCTTGCCGAGCGGCCGGAGCAGATGGAGTTACTGGATACGCTGGCAGCGCGGTTCGTGCGCGATGGGTGGTCTGTGAAGCGGCTCATCCGGCTGCTGGTGAGTTCACCGGCTTTTGGTGCAGTGAACGGTCCGTTTGAGATGCGGCGGCTGACGGCGGAGCAACTCCGTGATTCGATTCTTGCCGCGGCGGGAACGTTGAACGATGCCATGTATGGGCCGAGTGTGCATCCGTATCGCGATAAGCCACAGGATTACCGGCGACTGTTCACGGGCCCGCTGGATGGAGACGGGCGGAGGAGCATTTACACGAAGGTGACACGGATGGAGGGGGCGCGATTTCTGGAGACGTTCGATTATCCGAATCCGATGGCGGCGCGCGGGGCGCGCGATGTGACGAACGTTCCGGCACAGGCGCTGACGTTGTTGAATGATCCTTTTGTGATCGCGCAGTCGGAAGCCTTGGCGAAGCGAGTGGTGCAGGTGGATGCGGTGGAACGGTTGAACGCGCTGTTCCGGTTCGGATTGGGCCGCGCGCCGAATGCGGCGGAGCGCGTCCGGTATGAAGGGCTTTCGCGGGAGTTGGCGAGTCTGCTGGGGCAGCCGAGGGACAGCATCGCGGTGTGGGCGCAACTGGCACATGCACTGTTCAATCTGAAAGAGTTCCTGTACATTCAATAGAAGCATGGCGCAGGTACTCATTCGCAGGAATTCGGGACCGTTCTTCGGCGGGCAGATTCACGCGGAGAAGAACCAGGACATCGAAGTGGAAAACGACGAGACGCACTGGGTGGGCCACGATCGTTTTGCGCAGATGTGCAGCAATCCGAGTTTGCTTCGCGAAGGATTCCGGCTGGAGTTTCCGGCGCACAACCGCACGGAGACCGTCGACAAAGACGAAACCATCACGATCCACATGAACCGAACCGAATCCGTGCAGTTTCAGAATCTCCTGAAGGCGGGCGCGCGATTTCCGATGCTGGAGTTTTGCCAGGGCGGGACAGGCTCGCAGGGTCTGCGTGCTTTGGATGTAACAGTTACGCGTGTAGGGCAACTTCGCGATGGCGGCAAGTGGGCAACGATGACGCCGCGCAGTATTATCGCGATTCTGATTGGCTAGTGAGAGGACGCATGCAGCCCATTTCCAGAAGACTCGCTTTGCAGATAGCCTCGAATGGATTCGGGTACACGGCCTTTTCGGCGCTTGCGGCGGAGAAGCCGAAACGCGGTCCGCACTTTGCACCGAAGGCGAAGAATGTGATCTTTCTCTTCATGCCCGGCGGTGTGAGCCACATGGAGAGCTTCGATCCGAAGCCGAAACTGGCGGATCTGGACGGGCAACCGGCGAAGCTGAATAACTACGTCGCCGGGCCGAAGCGGAAGTTTCTGCGGCCATTATGGGGATTCCGCAAGTACGGGCAATGCGGGGCTCCGGTGAGCGATCTGTTTCCGCACACCGCGCAATTGGTGGACCGGCTGGCGATCATCCGATCGATGAAGTCGGAGTTTCCGCTGCATGCGCGAGGGAACATCTTCTTTCACACGGGGAAGAACATCGGTGGGTTTCCCAGCATCGGCTCGTGGATTACGTATGGGCTGGGCAGCGAGAATCGCAACCTGCCGGGCTATGTGCTGTTGCGCGATACGTACGTGCCTCCGGGCGGCATCGAGAATTTTTCGAACGGTTTCCTGCCGGCCACGCATCAAGCCACACACATTCGCGAAGAGGGTGCGCCGGTGGCGAACATCACGCCGGCGGACGCGGACGGACGCGTGCAGCGGGCGAAACTGGATGTGCTGCTGGCGCAGGATCGGGAATTTCTGAAGACCAGCAACGGCGGGGATGCGATCGAATCCGCCATCGCCAACTACGAGATGGCGTACCGCATGCAGTCCCTGGTGCCGGATGTTCTGGATCTGAGCAAGGAATCGGCGGCGGTTCAGAAGCTGTACGGACTTGACTCGGAAGACAAGCCGAAGCGGTTGTATGGGCTGCAGTGCCTGCGCGCGCGGCGGCTGATCGAAGCGGGGGTCCGGTTTGTGGAAGTGACGTGCCCCAATCTGGTGGGCATGAATGGAACGTGGGATCAGCACGATCATCTGAAACGCGATCATGAGCGCAACGCGTTTGTTACGGACCAGGCGGTGGCCGGATTGTTGCGCGATCTGGAATCCCGCGGAATGCTGGAGGAGACGCTGGTGATCTGGGCCGGCGAGTTTGGACGGACTCCGGACACGGGCAACGGAGACGGCCGCGACCATCACCCATTCTGCTTCACCATCTGGATGGCCGGCGGGGGGGCGAAGGGCGGAGTGACCTATGGGGAGACGGACGAACTCGGGGATCAGATTGTTCGCGATCCCGTGACCATTCACGACCTGCACGCGACGGTACTGCATTTACTCGGGCTGGATCACGAGAAGCTGACGTATCGCTTTGGGGGGCGTGAACAACGGCTCACGGACGTGCACGGGCGACTGGTGCGCGGCGTGATCAACGGCTGAGTTACACGGCTCGACGGAGGATCACGAGTGTGCGGTCATCGGTGGGCTGCTTGCCTTCACTGAAGACCGAGACTTCGTTGAAGATGTAGTCGGCCAACTGGTTGGCGGGCCAGGTGCGGCGCTCGGCGGCTATTGCCGCAAGGCGTTCCGTGCCGAAATCCTCACCCGCGGAATTTTCTTCTTCGGTAATGCCGTCGGAGTAGAGGATGAGCAGATCGCCCGGATTCATCGATACGGTTGCTTCCTCATAGGCCAGGCCGGGAAGAAGCGCGACGAACATGCCGCCCACTTTCAACTGCTCCACGGTGCCATCGGTGCGGACCAGCAGTGCGGGGTTGTGGCCGGCATTCGTATAGGTGAGTGTTCCGGCGGCGGGATGAAATGCGCAGGCAAACAGCGTGACAAAGCGGTTTGGAGGGCACGTGGGATTCATGCCACGATTGAGGCGGGTAATGAAGTCGGCGACGCTCGAGGAGGATTCGGCGAGAGCCTGCACGCGCGCCTGCATGTTCATCATCATGAGGGCGGCGGGGAGTCCTTTACCGGCAACGTCGCCGCAGAGCACGAGATAGCGGCCATCGGCGAGTTGCAGATAATCGTGGTAATCGCCACCAACGGTGCGGCAGGGCAGATGCCGCGCGGCCACTTCCAACTCCGGCCAAACCGGAGCTTGATTGGGCAGGTGGCGGGCTTGAATCTCGGCGGCCTGATGCAACTCGGCCTGCTGCAGGCGCTGCGCCTGCTCGATTTCGGCGAGCCGTTCGCGCTCGATGCGAATGGCCGCGACGTTCGCCATGACGGTGAGCAAGCTGAGATCGTCATTGGTGAAGCGCCGCAGATAATTGAGTGCGTCGACGTACAACAGGCCGATCACCTGATCGTCAGTTTGGAGGGGGACGCACATGAGCGAACGCACGCCTTGAATGATGATGCTCTTGCG
The DNA here is from genome assembly GCA_937952345.1 of uncultured Acidobacteriota bacterium. Classification (GTDB taxonomy): domain Bacteria; phylum Acidobacteriota; class Terriglobia; order Bryobacterales; family Bryobacteraceae; genus CADEFT01. The sequence goes on along the minus strand of CALFYN010000534.1, from coordinate 1,875 downwards.
CTCCTTGAGCGAAGGAGCGTCGGCGATGCTCTCCACCAGGACCGAGGCGCGTTCGGTCATGACCTTGTCGCGGACCGCGGTGCTGATGCGGAACTCACCGCCCTTGGAGGCTCCCAGGGTTAGCTCATCGTTGTCGAGCACCATGAGGACGCCGCGCTCGGCGTTCACGCCTTCGAGCGCCAGATCGAGGACGACAGCGAACAACTCAGTCAGGGGTCGGCGCTGCGCCAACTCCCGGCCGACACGGATGAGAGCCTGCAAAGGGCTGCCCCATTGTTTGGCAGGCCCGGGCACGAAACCTTGGGGGCGCACATCCTGGCTCTCCAGCACCTCGTGCAGATGCACGGAGATGGTTCCGCTACTGATGGCCTCGAACTTGCCGGCATCGAATACGACGGTGCGCGGGGGTTGCGATGGCGCTTGCACGAGGCGGTCACGGTATAGCAGGCTGACTTTGCTGGCACTGATGGTATCGCCCACCTGCAGGTGGTACTTGGCATTGAGCGGGTTGCCGTTGATGCGTGTACCGTTGGTGCTGCCCAAATCGCGGACCCACCAATCGTTACCGTCCTTCTCGATGATGAGATGACGGCGAGAAAGCTCGGAATCGTTCGGGAACGGGATCTCACAATTCGGATCCCGGCCCATGAGTAGAGGGCCGGAATCGAGCGCAATGACTCGAGTCGACCCGTCGGCCTCGGTGATTAACAGTTCCTGCATGGGCGGAGTTGTTCTTATATCACAAGTCCGAAGCCGAGAGACACTTCCAATTGCCCAATGAGGCCCTTGCGGTTTTGGAGAAAATCGAACGGCTTGCCATTCTGGTATTGGCGCACGTCGAAGCGGATGGCAAAGATGGGAGAGACGCGGAACTTCACTCCGCCACCGTAGTTGAATCCGATTTTGGCGGAGCCACCGCCGGAAGTGACGCTGGTTCCGGGGGGCGTATAGTTGTTGAAATGCGCGCCGCCGGCCGCGAAGGGGCGCACTTTAGAACCGTCGGGGGTTGCGTAGACGAGGAAATTGTAGAATCCCTGGTGAATCGCCATGCCTGTCTCAGTACCGGTTCCCTCTTCGCGGAGTTGCGTGCGATTGTAGCCGTAGCCGAACTCATGGCCGAAGAAGCGCCAATTGTTCACCGTGGTGCGGAACCCGATTCGCCACCCGTCGCGGAGGCTGAACGCGGAACTGCCTGTGGAATCGGCGAAACCGCCAATCTGGCTGTTATTCAGCCGTGAAACCCCGCCGGTGACGGAGAACTCCGCGCTTTGACCATACGCAAGACCTGTAGCGAGCAAGAGTAGAGAAAATGTACGCATGAATCTCAAATCAGCTCCTCATCTACCACGATAACGTGGATGACGCGGGGGCCGTGCACGCCGCGGACGAGGATCATTTCGATGTCGGCGCTGCGGCTGGGTCCGGTGATGAAGACGGTGGAGGCGGAGCGCGACGCGGGCAAGGGTGAGAGCGTGTAGAACTCGTCGAGTCCGGTGAGCATGCGGCTCTTGCTGAGGACGGCAATGTGCACGGGCGGCAGCAGGGAGACGAGACGCGCTTCGTTGGCGGCGATGGTCACGATGGAGCCCGTTTCGGCGAGGCCGTAGTCGGCCGATGTGATGCCGAATGGCGCCGAGGCGCAGGCCGCGCGCAACGATGGCTCATCGGTGTAACCGGTGGATACGTTGGGGAGGCTGGCAATGCCGGCTTTGGCGAGTATGGGGGCATTGGAGGCTACGGCGGAGCTGCCTTCGATCAACTGGCTCACCGTACGGGCCGCATCGGCGTAGGTGGCCGCACGGTGGACTTTGCCGCCGAGGACTTCGAGGCGCTCCTGGAACAGGCTGACACGGTCATCGACTGCGATATGGGGGA
>CALFYN010000533.1 GCA_937952345.1 uncultured Acidobacteriota bacterium | reverse complement strand
GGGCTGGCCGCGGGACAGGGGTCCCGCCCCACGGAAAGCCGGCATTTTTTTCTCGTCCGCTCAAGATCTCGCGGGGTTGCCCGATGAGATCAGAGCGAATATGCAATCCGACACCTTTCTGGTCGCGGTCATTTCGGCAAACCGGGAGATGCACGAGGGTCTCGCGGCGGCGCTTGAGGATGACCGGCAGGTGGAATCCTTCTGGACCCTGGCTGATTATCCGGCTCCGCAGCAGATCGCCGAATTGCTGGAATGCCGCGCCGGGTGCGTGGTTTTTCTTGATTTTGCGGACGGGTTTCGCGCCGAGCAGGTGGCGCGGCAACTGGGCGAACACGCGGGGAAAGCAACGGTCATCGGGATTCAGCCGGCGGCAAGCGATGCCAGCCGGTTGATTGAGATGATGCGGCTGGGGATTGAAGACGCGCTGACGGTGCCGTTGCTGGCGCGCGATGCGCAGCGGGCGTTTCAGCGGGCCAAGCGGAGGCTTTCTCCCGAGGCGCAACCGGCGCGGGCGGTGGAGACGAATTTGTATGCGTTCTTGCCGGCGAAGCCTGGCGTTGGGGCGACGACGGTGGCGGCGCATGCGGCTGCCGCGGCGGCGCGGCTGGCCGGGCGGCGGACGCTGCTGATTGACTTCGATCTGCGGTTGGGGATGACCTCCTTTCTGTTCAAGCTGCATGGCGAGCATTCGGTGCTGGACGCGCTGGGGCTGGGTACGCGGCTGGAGGATTTGTGGGAGCAGATGATCGGGCGCGTGGGGATGCTGGATGTGCTGGGATCGGCGCCGGTGCAGTTCGGGCGGGAGTATCCGGAAGGGGGAGCGGCGATGCTGCTCGACTTCGCCACGGCGCGCTACCAGACGGTCTGCGTGGATCTGCCGGGCGAGATGCGGGATCACGAGTTGCAGGCGCTGGCGCGGGCGAAGGAGATTTTCCTGGTGTGCATGCCGGACGTGGGATCGTTGCATCTGGCCAAGGGGAAGGCGGATCTGCTGCGGCAACTGGGAGTGGTGCAGAAGGTGTCGATCGTGATGAACCGGACGCAGGGGCGCGGGGCGGTGTCGATTGGGGACGTGGAAGCGATTTTGCAGCTTCCGGTGCGATTTTCGCTGCCGCCGGCGGAGAAGGAGATTGCCGCGGCGACGCAGCGGGCAGTGGCCATTGAAGGGCGCTCGGCGATTGCCGCGCAACTGGAGAATCTGGGGCGGCGGATGATTCCGCAGCAGAAGGCACTGGCGGGAGAGGAAACGCGCGCGCGGAGTTTTCTGGAGTTTTTCTCGGTGACGCCGGTACGCGACCGGACGGCCGGAAGGAGATAACGATGCCTCTTACTCAAGAGCGTGACGCCCTAATGGAGTGCCTGCTGCTGCGGCTCGGCAATGGCGTTCGGGAGACGCTGCACAACGTGATGGGCCTGCTGGAACTGGCGATGCAGGAGCCGATGTCTTCGTCGCAGGGGCGCTATTTGGGGCAATGCCGGGGCGTGGCGGACCGGCTGTTGCGGACGGCCAATGACGTGGCGGAGCTGGCTTCGCCGTATGAGTGGCCGCTGCAGGAAGCAACGTTCAGCGTGCGCGGGATGGTGGAGGAACTGGCGCAGATCGCGCAGCCACTGGCGGCGCGGCGGGGCGTGCGCTTGCAGCAGAACGTGGCGACGGCGGCCCCGGCATTTGTTGTGGGGGACCGCACGATGCTGGAAGATACGATTCACCGCCTGATTGACAATAGCCTGCGGTGCACGGAGAGCGGCTATATCCAACTGAGCGTGAGGGTAGAGCAGCCGGGCGAACTGGTGTTTGAAGTGGCGGATTCGGGTCCGGGGATCGCGGCCGAGTTGCTGGCGAATCTGGAAGCGCCGCTGAGTCTGGAGCACAACCGCGGCCTGGGGCTGCCGATTGTGCGGCGCAGGATGCAGTCGATCGGCGGGCAATTTTCGATTGTGTCGACATCGGCGTCGGGGACAGTGGTGCAGTTGACGGTGCCGGTGAAGGCGGCGCGAACGGACCGGGTGTCGTGTCCACGGTGCGACGCACCGGATATGCGGGTGCTGGTGGTGGAGGATTGCGACGATAGCTATCTGCTGTTTGAGACGTATGTGGCCGGGCATGGGCATTCGATCAGCCGGGTGCGCGATGGATCGGAGGCGCTCGCGCTGCGCAAGCTGCAGGATTTCGATGTGATCTTCATGGATGTGAACATGCCGGTGATGGACGGGTATACGGCGACGCGGGCGATACGGGATTGGGAGACGGCGAACGCACGGACGCACATTCCGATCGTGCTGCTGTCGGCGGACGACATCAGCCGGCAGAAGCGCTTGGGTGCGGCGGCGGGATGTTCGGGGTATTTGACGAAGCCGACGCCGCAAGCGGACTTGCTGGCGGCGCTGCACTATTATGGACGGCCGCTGGCGCTGACGGAGTAGAAGCTCAGAAGCCGATGGAGACCATGCCTTCGACCTGGTTCAACATGGTGCGAATGGAGAGGCTATCGAAGGGGCGATCGAGCCAGCGCGTGTAGCGGACCTGGGGGGTGACGGTGATGCCGAAGTCGTCACGGAACTGGCCGCCGAATCCGGCGGAAAAGCCCTTGGACCATTTGTTGGCGGGAACGCGCGGGGTGACATCGCAGCAGTTTCGCTCATTGCCGCGGCGGGTGGTGAGTTCGGTGGTGATCTGATTCACCTGGCGGAAGGCGGGGCCGAGTTCCCAGAACCAGCGATGGCCTTCTTCGTCGTGGTCACGGCTGTAGCGGCGAAGGGTGGCGTAGATATCGAAGTAGCGGGCCTTGGTTTTCTCGTCGATGGAGGTTTGGCGGCGGTCATCCTGGATGGTTGTAGGCCGGTCGACGCCCTCAAAGGTATCGACGGTGCCTTCCCATTTGATGCGGCGCAGCACGCCGTTGATATTGACAGCGAAGCGCGGTGTGGCGCGGAGTTGGACGAAGGCGCCATAGCCGAGGCGGTTGCCCTTGGGCTGGGTGGTGGAGTTCACCTGGAGGATATCGGAGACCTGCTGGCTGGTGGAAGCCTCTTTCATGGGGGCGAGTCCGAGGACATTCAACGAGACGCCGATGGAGAAGCGGCGCACATAGGCCGTGGTCTGGAGGATTTCCTCTTCGGGTTGAGGGTCGGCGGGCTTGGGCGCCTGTGCCGGGGCCTGCGCCATCGCGAGGGTCGCGAGGGCGGCATAACTCAAGGTGAGAAGCGATTTGCCAATGAACATCTTGTGTCTAACTCAGTAAAAACGTAGTTGGGCGGGATTGTTCTACCAGTCTACCAGCTTCAAGGAACGAGGGCGATGCTGGCGATGGTGCGGGGTCCGGTTTTCCATTCGGCGACGACGTCGCCCTGGGCGTTAACCTCGACGATGCGGCGGCCGGTGTAGTCGTCGAGGAGGAAACCGCCGCCGGGCACGACTTCGGTGCCGGAGGTCCAGCCCATGCGGAGCTTCATCTGGTTGCCGCCGAAGGAGCGGACGACGTTGCCGGCTTTGTCCACTTCGACGGCTTCGCCGGGATCGGCCATGCTGACGAGCGTGTTGCCGTTGGCAAGGCGGATGGCGCGGTAGGGCAGGCGCTTGAGCCCGTTTTCGGGGGCGTAGGTCCAGACGATTTGCCCGGCGCGATTGACTTCGATGATCTTGCCGAGGCGCTCAATGGAGATGAGCACAGTGCCCTGTGGCGTGGAGCGGATGTTGCGCATCTTCATCTTGTCCATTTCGGGGTTGGCGTACTGCCAGACGATTTTCTTGTCGGGAGTGACTTCGATGACGATGCCGCGGACGGCGTCGGCGATGAGCGTGTTGCCGTTGGAGAGACGCTCGGCGGCGATGACGTGCTGCATGTCTTCGCTGTAGCTCCAGACTTCCTTCTGGTTGGCGTCGATTTCGACGGCGCGTTTGCCGGCGCCGGTGGTGTAGAGCACATGGCCGTTGGGCAGCGCCTGCACGTCATGGCTGCGGTTGTTGGGGACTTTCCAATGCACTTTGCCGGAGGGGAAATCGATGAGGAGCACTTCGCCCAAGGGGCCGTGATCGGCGATGAGGAGCTTGCGCTGCGGCTTGGGAGCGAGGTGTTTGTCGAACCAGGCGAACATGGCGGATTCGGCCTTGGCCGCGTCGGGGCCTTTGAAGCCGTGATCCGCGCCTTCGAGGCCGAGCAGTTCGGCTTCGACGCCGGCGCCGCGGAGGCGTTCGGTGATCCAGACGGAGTGTTCGTAGGCGACGTAACGATCCTTGGTGCCGTGGATGGAGAGCACGGGGGCGGCGTTGGGATTGACCCAATTGAGGGGGCTCGATTTGCGGTGGGCCGCTTCCTGATGCTGGAGGTCTCCTCCAAGGAAGAGCGGGAGCACTTCGGCGGCGTCGACGCTTTTGCCGTAGGATTTGGTGAAATCGGTGGGCCCGTAATAGTTGACGACGCATTGGACGTGGCTGGGCTGATCGAGGTTCGGGCCGTAGCCTTCGAATTCCTTGACGCCGGCGGTGAGGCCGAGCATGAGGGCGAGGTGGCCTCCGGCGGATCCGCCGACGACGCCGATGCGATCGGGATCGATGTTGTATTTGGCGGCATTGGCGCGCATCCAGCGGACGGCGGCTTTGGCGTCTTCGAGGTGCGAAGGGAACTGGTGTTTGGGGGAGAGGCGGTAGTCAATGGTGGCGGCGACGTAGCCGCGTTCGGCGAGCTTGACGATTAAGGCCGAGTAGCCTTCGCGGCGGCCGGCGCGGAATCCGCCGCCGTGGATGGCGACAATGGCGGCGCGCGCGGGGCCGGCGGCTTTGGGCCGGGCTAAATCCAATTCCGTTTTTTCGCCAACGCGGGAAAATTCGATTCCTTTTTCGACAATGACGGAATCGGGGACGGCCTGCGCGAAGAGGGCGCAGGGCAACAGGGCCAGCATCCAATGCTTCATGGGTGTGTTCAGCTCCACTTGACCGGAGTTTGCTTTTCGATTTTCGCCGCGTCCCATTCGATGCCGAAGCCGGGGCGTTCGGGGAGGGTGATCAGTCCGTTGACGGGGACGAGCGGTTGTTTTTCGAAGTGATAATACGAGCGCATTTTGGTGATGAGGAATTCGACGAGCGGGCAAGTCATGGGCGACTGGCTGGCGACGACGTGCAGAGCGGCGTGCAGGCTGTGGCCGTGGGGGATGACCTGAGCATCGTAGATGGAGGCGAGCGAACAGATCTTGACGAGTTCGCTGACGCCGCCGCACCATTCGGGATCGGCCTGGACGACGTTGAGGGCTCCGGCTTTGAGGTAATCCTGGGCGTGCCAGCGGTTGTAGAGATGCTCGCCGGAGGCGACGGGGATGCTGGTGGCGCGGCGGAGGGCGGCGAAGCTTTCGATTTTTTCAAGGGCGAAGGCTTCCTCAATCCAGCGCGGGCGGAACTCTTCCACTTGCTTGGCCCAACGGATGGCGTAATTCAAATCCCAGCCCATGAAGGCATCGAACATGATTTCGACATAGGGGCCCATGGATTGGCGCAAGGTGCGCACGAGTTCGACGTTCTTGGCCATGCCGTCGAGGCCGTCGCCGGGGCCGTAGGCGATGAACCACTTCTGGTGGCGGAAGCCTTGTTTTTGCAGGGCGACGCATTGGCGGGCCACGGCGTCGGGCTGGACGGAAAAGCCGAGGCAGCTACCGTAGGCTTCGACCTTGGCGCGGGTGGGTCCGCCGAGGAGGCGATAGACGGGAGCTTCGAAATAGCGGCCGCGAAGATCCCAAAGGGTGTTGTCGACGGCGGAGATGGCCATCATGAAATGGCCGCGCGTGGAGTGGCGGTTGAGGCGGTAGAGCTGATCCCAAAGCGTTTCGCCGGCGAGCGCATCCTTACCGATGAGGAAGGATCGCAGTTGCTGATCGACGACGATAGCGGCTTCGCGGTCGATGGGGCCGTAGACGCCTTCGAGGCCGCTGTCGCTGACGATTTTCAGATAGAGCGCGGAGACGGGGGTTTTGCGGGTGGTGGGGTTTTCGGCATCGCGGTAGGGCTTGGGGCGCAGTTCTTCGTAGATGTGATTGGGCTGCACCTGATGCTGGCGGTCGACGCCGGCAGGGGCATCGCGGTGGCCTTCGAGGCGATGGATGGAGACGTCGCGAATGATTGCCTTGGCCGGGCGGCCCAACAGGGGGAGCGCGCCGAGGAATTGGAGAGCCTGTCGCCGTTGCATCTTAGGTATTGTACCTGCCGGGTCGGGTATTGTTGCGTGAGGGTTCAAGAAAGATTAATGATTTCGTTGGTAACCGATAGGGGCGGGGAGCGTCTGGATCAACGGAGGTTTCAAGAAACCGATGAACAAACGTGTGTTCGCGCTTCTTTGGGCGATGCTGGCGGTTGGCGTGGGCCTGCTGCCGGCGCAGGAAGCTCCACCGGCCGAGCCGGCAAAGCCGGTGGTGGATGCCGTAATCAGCGCCACGGCGGTGCTGGAGGGAATCGAGAAGGCATCGCGGGATATGGGCGAGAAAACCGCGGTGGCGGCCGGGCCGGAAGCGCCGCGTAGTTACGTACGGCGGCCGCTGAAGAACTCGCTGATCCTGATTGCGGCGGGCGCGGTGGCGGGCGCTGGGGCAGGCGGAGCGATTACGAAGAACACGAAGGGCGCGATGGTGGGGGCGATTCTGGGTGGCGTGGCCGGATTGGTGTATGACCGGGTGACGGCACGGCAGGCGGATTCGGAATAGTTCATGTGATATTGAAGAGATTATGAAACAGGCCGCGGGTGCGACACTCATCCGGAATGGGAAGCTGATTGACGGCACGGGCGGCCCGGCGATTGACGATGGCGCGGTGCTGGTTGTGGATGGCCGCATTGCCTATGCGGGGGCGGAGCACGATTGCCCGCCGGTGGAAGACGCGCATGTCATCGATGCGCGGCGCGGGAGCATTCTGCCTGGTTTGGTGGAAGCGCATTTTCATCCCACGTATTTCAATGTCGCGGCGCTGGAAGATCTGGACATCAAGTATCCGGTGGAGTATGTGACGCTACTGGCGGCGTCAAACGCACGGCTGGCGCTGGAGTGCGGCTACACGGCGGCGCGCAGCGGGGGAAGCCTGTTCAACATCGATGTGTGGCTGAAGCAGGCGATTGAGAACGATGTGGCGGTGGGTCCGCGGCTGGCGGCGAGTGGACGTGAGATTTGCGGCGCGGGCGGGCTGATGGACTGGAATCCCGATTTCCGCAAGATCGGCATGGAAGGGCTGGTGCTGCTGGTGAACGGCGCGAATGAGGCTCGCGCGGCGGTGCGCCGGCTGGTGAAGGATGGCGTGGAATGGGTGAAGACGTATCCCACGGGCGATGCGGCCGCGCCGGACACGAACGATCATCACACGCTGTGCATGAGCTTTGAAGAGATGCAGGCGGTGGTGTCGACGGCGCACAATCACAAGTTGAAAGTGACGGGGCATTGCCGGGCGACGGAGGGAATCAAGAACGCATTGCGCGCGGGCTATGACGCAATCGAGCATGCCACGTTCATCGATGACGAAGGATTGGAGCTGATGCTGGGGCGCGACGTGCCGGCGGTTCCGGCGCTGCAGTTTGAATGGGCGAGCGTGGAGTACGGCAAGGATTGGGGGCTTTCGCAGCGCGTGATCGACGGGCACCAGGAAACACTGGAGGGCGGCGCGGAAAGCGCGCGGCGGATTCTGAAGGCGGGCGGACGGTTGGGGATGGGCGGGGATTACGGCTTTGCGTGGACTCCACATGGGACGTATGCGAAGGAGCTGACGTTCTTCGTGAAATACGTGGGATTCACACCGATGGAAGTGCTGTGCTGCGCGACACGGACCGGGGCCGAGATCATGGGTCGCGCGGATGAGATTGGGACGCTCGAAACAGGAAAGCTGGCCGATGTTTTGGTGGTGGACGGCGATGTGTTGGGCGATATTTCGATTCTGGAGGACCGCACGCGGTTCGTGGCGGTGCTGCAGGGCGGCGTGATTCGCGCCGGGCAATTACGAACGGCTGCTTAGGGCGATTCCTTCGAGCTTGCGCGCGGCGGTGGGGAAACGGTCGAGGTTCGCGCCGAGCACGTCGTTGGCGAGGGCCAGGTAGAGTTCGGCCATGGTGCCGGTGGTTTTCGTGTGGCAGCCCTTGGTGAGTTTCTTGTGGCCGGCGAGGATGGCGACGAGCCCGTTGTTCTTATGAGCGTTGGCCTCGGCGTGTTCGTGGATGTAGGTGAGGCAGCAGTTGTCGAGCAGAGTACCGTCGCCTTCGCGAATGGAGGCGAGTTTGGAGAGCAGGAACGCGAACTCTTCGACGTGCCAGCGGCAGATGTCGCGCATGATGCGCTGGGCGCGGGGGGAATCGGCGTTGGTGTGGGTGTAGTCGTGATGGCGCAGGGTGGTGTAGCCGAGCCAGGGCAGGCGCACCAGGCTCTGGCACTTGGTGAGCATGTAGGTGGCGACGTTGGTCTGGCGCGCGGCGAGGGCGTGCACCAGCAGTTCCGATTGCAGCTTGGCGATGCGCGGGTAATCCTTGACATCGCCGCCGGCGGTGATGGCGGTGGAGTCGCCGTATTCGGGCGGCAGGCTGAGAATGGCGCGTTCGAGATCGCGGATGGAAGAAAGATAGCCGTCGAGGCGGCTCTTGTCGGATGTGCCGAGGCTGGAGTTGAGCTCTTTGAAATCGTCCTGGACGGCGTCGAGCACGCTCTTCTTGCGATCGAGCCAGTCTTGCGGTTTGGTGCCGAAGACGCGATCGAAGAGATTGCGGGGGACGAGTTCGGGCGGCAGGGCGCGTTCATAGCCGGCCCAACTCATGTTGCGGTGAATGCTCTCGCCGTGCGATTCCTGGCAGACGCCGATTTGCAGGGATCGGAAGCGGGTGGCGGCGCCGATCTGCGCGGCGATCACCTGATCGATGGAAGGGCCTCCGGCGCCGCGGCCGGTGAAAGGCGTGCCGGACATGAGGCCGCTCATGGAACGGTGATGATCGTTGCCGGGGCCGGGCATGCGCGCGGCGGGGTTATCGAGGCCCGACAGCACGTGGATCTGATCCTGCATGTGGGCGAGCGGCGAAAGGCACGGCGTCATTTGGTAGCCGTTGCCGGTTTCGGCTGGAATCCAATAGCGTTCGGGAATGCCGTTGCCGTTGAACCAGAGCACGAAGCGCGAGGGGATTTTCGATTCGGCGGCGTAGGCGGTGCCGTGGCTGTTGAACATGGCATCGAGCGGCGGCAGGCCGATGCGCAGCAGGGTTCCTGTGGCGGTGATGCCTCGCAGTATGCGGCGGCGGGACAGTCCAGCGTGTTTGTTCATTGCGCTACATGCTCCCGTGATGGGTGACAAGATCCTCGGCTATTCATATCATATGTTCTTCGCAGAGGAATTGGGAGGTTGAGTACATGCCACTTGATGAGCAGGACGCAAATGCAACCCAGAACCTGGCGGAATTGGCCAATGAAGAGGCGTGGAAACGGCGTTTTGCCGATAAGAGTGACGTGATCGGGCGGATGGCGTGCGAGGCGCTGCTTGAAGATGAACGGGGTGAGACGGTTCCACTGGACGACATGCTTTGATGGAGTCGCGAGCAACGCGCCATGGCGGTGGATCTAGTGTGGGGATGACAGATCCTCGGCTATCCAGATCATCAGTTCTTTGAAGCGGAATTGGGAGGCGGCGAATTGCGTGTAGATGCGCGCGAGGAATTCGCGGTCTTCGGGCCCTTCGCGGCGGCCGTTGGCGTAGCGGAAGAGTTGCTTCACCACGCATTCCTGGCAATCCTTGCTATTGGCGAGAATGCGGCCGAGTTCGACGGGGCCGGAGAATTTGCCGTTGGGCATGCCGCTGATGTTGCCGGATGTGTCGAGAGGCAAGTCGACGGTAGAGGCTTTCTGATTGCGCGACTCGCGGGTGGGAAAAAACGTGATGCTCTCTTTGTTGCGCTTGCGGCCGATGGCGTCAAAGCCTTCGAGGCCGAAGCCGATGGGGTCCATCAGTTGATGGCAGCCGGCGCAGACGGGATTGCTGACGTGTTCGGAGAGGCGCTGGCGGGAAGTAAGCGCGCGGTCGGGCGAGAGCGGGGGCAGGCTGCTGTTGGTGCCGGGAGGAGGATCGGGGACCTGCTGGCAGAGGAAGCGGTCGCGCACGAAGAAGCCGCGTACGGTGGGCGAGGTTTCGCCGGGCTTGCTGGTTTGCGAGAGAAACATCGCCTGGCTGACGATGCCGGCGCGGCCGGAATCAGCGGGGTAGGCGGCCTTGGAGAATTCTTCCACGGGCGCGGGCATGCCGTAGAGCGCGGCCAAATCGGGGTTGAGGAAGCCGTGGGTGGTGGTGAAAATTTCGAAGAAATTGCGGTCGTTCCAGACGACGTCGGCGATGGTGCGGCGCGTCTCTTCGGTCATGGCGGCGGCGAGTTCTTCATTGAATTGGTTGAAGAGACGCCGGTCTTTGACGGAGTTCCACACTAGATCGAAGCGCAGCCACTGGGCGAGGAATTCGTCGAGGGCGGCCTTGGCGCGGGGGTCGCTGACCATGCCTCGAATGATGCGCTCGCGCGCGGCGGGGTTGGAGAGCCGGCCGTCCCGCGCGGCTTTGCGCAGTTCGGCGTCGGGCATGGTTTCCCAGAGGAAATAGGAAAGACGGCTGGCGATCTCGTAGGGCTCGTTGGCTCCGCCCTGTTCGACGCGAAACAAAAACTTGGGAGATTGTAGTAGCGCTTCGACGACGGTCTGCGCACCACGAATGAAGTCCTTGCGGCGGGCGGCTTCGGCCAGCAGGAGGTTGGTGTAGCGGGATTGCTCCGTGGTGGAAAGCGGGCGGCGGAAGGCCTTTTCGCCGATGGATGCCACGAAGGCGGCGGCGCATTTCGCATCGGAGGGCGATTGCGGCTTGCAGGGGATGAGCGCGTTGTCGTCGCGTCCGCCGAGGAACGCGCTGCGGGCGAGACGCTCGGCGGCGTTGGCGTAGGTCTGCGCGAGGAGCGGTGAAATATCCTGCGCGGAAAGCTGGTTCTTGAAGCCGTTGACAAAGTCCTCAGGCGGGAACAGATCGGCGGGGCGAGTGCGATCGCCGAGCAGATCGCGCACGGTGTTGTTGTACTGATTGTGCGTGAGGCGGCGGGCTTCACCGGCGAATGCGAGTTGTGCGAGCAGCAGCAGCCAGATCATCATTTCCAGAGCACCTTGCAATTGGGTAATGCTTTGCGGATGGCGGCGATGCCGGTTTCGGTGACGGCGGTTTCGGCGACATCGAGCATCGTCAATCGGGGCAGCGCGGCGATGGCCGCGGCGGCGTTGTCATCGATGGATGACGCCTTCCACAGATGGAGACGCTCGATCGGCAAGGCGCGGAGAGCGGCGAGCCCTTCGGCGTTGACGGGCGTTTTGCTGAGGTCGAGTTCGCGTAGACGGCGGAGTGCGGTGAGCCGCTTGAGGCCGCTATTGGAGACGCGCAGGCCGCCGAGGTTGAGCGATTCGAGATTTGTGAGTGCGGCGATGGTGGCGATGTCGGCTTCGGTGAGCGCCGTGGCCCAGGTTCCCGAGTTACGCTTCTGCGCGCCACTGAGATTCAGCCGTTTCAGGCGCGGGAGCGATTTCAAGATATGCAGACCGGCACCGCTGATTTTGTTGCCGCCGATGTTCAGGTCTTCGATGCGATTGAGCGGAGCAAGGAACTCCATGCCGTTGTTGGCCACCTGCGTGTAGCTGATGTCGAGGGATTCGAGGGCGGGCAGTTCGGCGATGTACTCCATGCTGGTGTCGGTGATGTCGGTGCCGCGGAGATTGAGGGAGCGCAGTTGTTTCCAGCCGCGGATGTGGGCGATGGCGGCGTCGGTGAGCAATTCGGCCGATTGCAGGTTCAGGCTTTCGATGCCACGCAGGGAGCTGAGTTGCTCCATGCCGGCGTCGGTGATGAGCGTGAAGGAGAGATCGAGCGACTGCAAGTGGGGCAACGTTTTGAGGAAGGCGATGTCGCCATCGGTGATCCAGGCGAGATCGAGGCGGATGCCGGTGACGCGCGATTGCGGATCGCGGATGACGGCGCCGCCACGGTTTTCGATCCAGGCGAGCGGGTTCGAGTCGGCGGCGCAGGCGGCGATGGCTGCGAGGAAAAGGGGGATCAGGCGCATCAGCTTCCCCTCCTTACGGGCTGTGCGGAGTCGCGTTCCCACACGATGCGGCAACCGGGGAGGCTCTTGCGCAGCGTGTCCCTGCCTTTGTCGGTGACCAGCGTGTGATAGAGGTTGAGCAGTTTCAATTGCGGCATGGCGGCGAGCGCGGCTGCGCCCGCGTCGGTGATGGTGGCGCTGTCGAGCAGCAATTCCCGCAAGGCGGGCAGCGCGGCGAGTTGGGTGAGTCCTTTGTCGGTGACGGCGGTGTAATCGAGGTTGAGCCGCTCGAGATTCTTGAGTGGCGCCAGCGCTGCCAGGCCGGCATCGCCAACGCGCGTGCGCACCATTTCGAGGCGCGTGAGGCGCGTGAGCTGTGACAAGCCGGCGAGTCCTTTGTCGGTGAAGCGGCCATAGCCGAGCAGCAGCGTTTCGAGCGAGGGAATCGCGCCGATGTGGGCGAGGCCGTCATCGCCGATGTCGGCGCCGGTGAGATGCAATTCCGTGAGGCCGGTGAGTGGTTTCAAGTGGGCCAGGCCGTCGTTCGTGATGTCGGTGTGGGACAGATCGAGCAGGCGCAGACGGGTGAGTTTTCCGAGGTGCCGCAAGTCTTCACTGGTGACGGCCGTGGAGGCGAGGCGGAGCTCTTCGAGCTGGGAAAGCCCCGCCAAATGGGCCAATCCGGGGCCTTCCACCAGCGTGTGGCTGAGATTCAACTGGCGCAGGTTGGGGCAGCGCGCGAGGTTGCGCAGGCCTTCATCGGAGACGGTGGTGTTGGCCATGGAGAGGCTGACCAGTTCGCAGGTGGCGGGAATGGCGGCGAGCGCGGGATTGCCGGCCTGGGTGACGCTGAGGTCGATGGCACGCAATCCGGGGCGGGCGAGAACGGGGCGAACGTCGGCATCGGTGGCTTCGGTGCGAGCGAGCGATACTTCACGCGCGTTGGCGGCGACGGTGATTTTCGCCGGCCGCGCGGACTCCACCGACGCATCGAGGAACGCGATGTTGCATTGCGGCAGCGCGGTGCGCAGGGCGGCTACGCCTCCGCGATTGACGCGCGAGTAACGCAGATCCAGCCTGGCGAGGCGCGGAAGGCGCTTCAGCTTTTCGAGGCCGGCATTGGTGACCTTAGTGCGGTAGAGATGGAGCTCTTCGAGTTGGGTGAGGCGGGCGAGGTGATCGAGGCCGGCATCGGAGATATCGCCGCCGGTGAGATTGAGGCGGCGGAGATGGGTGAGCGCGGCCAGGTGCTGCAAGCCGGCATCGGAAATGCGCGTGCCGTAGAGATCGAGATCGGTGAGCGCGGTGAGTCCGGAAAGCGCGGCGAGGCCCGCGTCGGTGACCATGGTGTCGCGCAGGTTGAGCTTTTCAAGATGCGGCATGGCGGCAACGTTGCGCAGGCCTTC
>CALFYN010000532.1 GCA_937952345.1 uncultured Acidobacteriota bacterium | reverse complement strand
GAAGGCCGTGCGCAGGGATGTGTCGATGCCTCGCAGGACAGCGTCGCAGGCACCGGCGATGACGGGGCGCAGGCCGCGCAGGCTGACTTCAAAATTGAGATCCCTGGTTGCCTTCTCAAGATCCTTGAGCAGCTTGTCGAGATCCCTGGTCACCTGATCGGCGGCCTTGACGATCTCAGTGGCGACCTGCGGATTCATGAGCGGGGGAGCAGAGGCGCTTCCTTCGATCAGGACGCCCGTAGGATCGGGACGGAAGGCGGCGGCGATTTCGATGCCGGGGTTGGGGATGCGTCCGGTGAGGTCGAGGCCGCGGCGGGAAACGCGAGTGATGCCGATGGCGCTGACGCCGCTGAACGCCGCCTCGCCTTCGATCTGGATGTAGGAGTTCTCGGGTTGCTCGCTGGGGATGGCCATCTCCGCCTGCACGCGGCCGCGGTAGGACAGCGGGCCGAGGCTCGATCCGTTTTCGAGGAGCATGCGGACGAACAGGCCGTTGCGGTCGGCCGAGAGCGAGCCTTCGCCGTGCATGAAGCTATTGAGCGAGATGCCGGTCAACTGGGAGAACTCGCCGGGTACGATATCGAAGCGGCCATTCATGGCAATGGATGTGTCTTCGATTTTCGTGCTCAGGTACGCCATGGCCCGCAACTCGCCGCTGACCTTGATGAACTTCGAGAGGGTCTTGCCGGACTCGGGGGTGAAGACGCCGCTGATGTAGGCATACTGCGCGCCCTCGACGACTTCGAAGGCGGCGCTGGCCGTGCCGAGGCGGATGTCATCGAGGCCTTTGAGGAACTTCAGGTTGTCGCTCTTGAGCTGTTTGAAGGAGAGATGGAAGATGCCGTTGGCGCCCATCTGCGCTTCGGGGCCGTAGCCGATGCCGAACAGATCGACGGCGGGTTTCTCGCGGCCGAGCGGGTTGATGTTCTCGACCATGTAGCCGTTGATGCGCAGGGGGAGCTTCACGAGTTCGAAGACTCCGGACTTGATGCGGTGGCCGAGGAATTCGCGGGCCTTGTTTTCGATGCCGTAGGTGGTGGTGGGGCGGAAGGGGATCATGCCCTGCCAGGAGGCTCCGGTGCCGAGTTCGAGGAGTTTCGGTTCTTCCTCTTCTTCCTTGGGCTTTTCCTGCTCGCCTTGTTGCTTCTTCTTCTTTGGCGTGATCACGGAGCCGGATACGTAGTAGAAGGGGTCGAAGGGATCGAGCAGGAGCTTGGCGTTGCTATTGGGGCCGGCGCTCATCTCGAAGGCTTGTGGGTTTTCGGGGTCCTCTTCGGCGTCGGCATCGATGGCGCTCTGGATGTCGAAGCCGGCATCGAGCTTGAAGAAGAGGTACTGGCGCTTTTCGATGAGTGCGATGCCGAACTCTTCCTGGAGGCGGAAGCCGAGATCGACGCCGAATTCGGCCGAGGGAGTTTTGGAAAGCAGCGGGACGCTGGAGATGGGGGTGGGCGGGACAGCGCGGCCGCGGGCGGTGTGCATGCAGGTGGCGCCGGGGTCTTTTTCGAAGTAAGCCTCCGCTTTCAGGAGAGGCATGGTGGCGACGGGGGTTTGGATTTGCAGATCGCCGTTGACGAAGTAGCCGTTGCCGGCTTCGAGCACGGTGCTGCGTTCGGCGGTGAATACGATTTCGCCTTCGGCGCCTTTGAGGCAGACGGGGAAGCGGACGGTGTCTCCGGATTGCGCCCTGACGGCTCCAGCAAACAGGACGAGTGTGAGTAGGGTTTTCATGGTGGGATTTGCTCCTCTGTCTGGGGAATCGCCATCGGCGGTTCGCCACCCCAATCTTTTTTCGGAGTGGAACAACTTTTTTGTGTTAGGCTGCCCGTGTATGGCTGAGACGGGCCGCTGGCAGTTGTTACAAGAGCTCTTTCAGAAGGCGATGGAATTGCCCGAGGCAGACCGTGCGCGGTGGCTGGAGGAAGCCTGTGGGGACGATGTGCCGCTGCGGGAAGAAGTGGAATCGCTGGTGCTGGCCAAAGGGCAGACGGAAGTGCTGGGCCACATTGTGGATGCGGCGGCGCGGCGGCTGATTGACCGGATCGGGCCGTATAAGGTGGTGCGAGAGTTGGGGCGTGGCGGGATGGGTGTGGTGTATCTGGCGACGCGCGACGATGATGCTTACGAGAAGCAGGTGGCCATTAAGGTGGTGCGCGCCGGGTTCGATACCGTGGACGGGCTGAACCGGTTTCGCAGCGAGCGGCGGATTCTGGCTTCGCTGGAGCATCCGAACATTGCGCGGATGCTGGATGGCGGCGCGACCGAGGATGGGCTGCCGTATGTGGTGATGGAGTATGTGGAGGGTCGGCCGCTACATAAATATTGTGAGCAGGAGAAGCTCGACACGGCGGGGCGGCTGCGGCTGTTTCAGAAGGTCTGCGCGGCGGTGGAGTATGCGCATCAGAACCTGGTGGTGCATCGGGATCTGAAGCCGGGCAATATTCTGGTGACGGCGGAAGGAGAGCCGAAGCTGCTCGATTTCGGGATCGCGAAGTTGCTGACGCCGACGGTGGAGCAGACGGTGACGCTGGTGCGGGCGTTGACGCCGGAGTATGCGAGTCCGGAGCAGATGAGCGGGGAAGCGGTGGGCACGACGAGCGACATCTACTCGCTGGGCGTGGTGCTGGGGGAATTGCTGACGGGCAAGCGTCCGACCCAGACGGAGCCGACAGTTGTGCCGGACGCGTTGCGGGGCGATGTGGAGAACATCCTGTCGATGGCGATGCGTAGGGAGCCGGAGCGGCGGTATGCATCGGTGGGGCAATTCGCGGAGGATATCGCGCGGTATCTGGACGGGTATCCCGTAAGGGCGCGGCGCGATACGTGGACTTACCGTTCGGGCAAGTTTGTGAAGCGGAACCGCTATGCGGTGGCGGCGGGAGTTGCCGTGGCGGTGGTGTTGACGGCCGCGGTGGTGCAGATCGCACAGGCGCGATCGCGGGCGGAGCTGGAAGCGCTGCGGGCGCGCGAGGTGTCGGACTTTCTGGTGAAGAGCTTCGAGGCGGCCGATCCGTGGCAATCGGGCGGGGAGAGGGTGACGGCGAAGCAGATTCTGGAAAGCAGCGAGAAGCGCATTGCGACGGAATTGACGGCGGTTCCGGTGGTGCGGGCGAATCTGATGGAGAGCATCGGGAAGGCGTATACGGGGCTGGGGATGTTTGACCGCTCGCGGCAGGTGCTGGAGTCGGCGCTGGAGTTGCGGCGGAAGACATCGGGGGAGAATAGCGCGGAGGTGGCGCGGACGATGGGGTCGCTGGCGGAGGCGATTGACCAGATTGGCGATCACCACAAGGTGCTGGAGTTGTACGAGCAGGCGTTGCGCGCGGCCGGTAGCCAATGGAAGCCGGACAATCCGGACCGGCTGGATGTGGAAGAGCGGCTGGGTTTGATTCATCTGCGGCTGGGAGATATTCCGAAGGCGGAGAAGATTCTGCTGGATGTGACGGCGCGGCGGAAGCAGTTTCAAGGCGAGGAGCATCCTCTGTATTCGGGGTGTTTGTTGAGCACGGGGCTGGTGTTTGAACAGAAGGGAGACTTCCAGACGGCGGAGAAGTATTACAGGCAGGCGCTGGAGCTACGGCGGAAGCGGTATCCGGAGGAGCATCCGGAGGTGGCTCGGGCGATGAACAATCTGGCGATGTCGCTGTGGAGCCTGGGTCGTGTGGCGGAGGCGGAGACGATGAACCGGCGGGCGTTGGAGATCAACCGGAAGACGCTGGGGGAGAATCATCCGGATGTGGCGGTGTCGTTGAATAACATGGCGCACATTCTGTCGAATCAGGGCAAGGTGGATGAGGCGCTGGAGATGTATCGCGGGGTGATCGCGATGCAGAAGCGCATTGGGCGTGAGGAGCATGCGTGGGTGGCCGTGACGTTGAACAATATCGGGGTGGCGTTGCGGGACAAGGGAGATTGGAAGGAGGCGGCGGCGTCTTATCGGGAGGCGCTGGCGTTGAATGAGAGGTTGTATGGGAAGGAGCATCCGGAGATTGCGAATGTGACGTCGAATCTGGCGGTGGCATTGACGGATGGCGGGCAGTGGGCGGAGGCCGAGGGATTGCAGCGGAAGGCGCTGGCGATGAAGCGGAAGCTGGTGCCGGAAGGCATGGGGCTGCCGTTCAGTTTGCATTCGCTGAGCGCGATCTTGCTGGAGTTGGGGCGGACCAAGGATCTGGTTGAGGCGGAAGAGCTGGCGCGGGAGGCGATTGCGACGGGGAGCAAGGTGTTGGGGGCGGAGCATTGGCGGATTGCGCAGTACAAGTCGACGCTGGGGGCGGTGCTGGCCCGGCAGGGGAAGACGGCGGAGGCGGGGCCGTTGCTGCGGGAGGCGGTGGAGAAACTGGAGAAGCTGCGGGGTGCGGAGGCGAAGGTTACGGTGGCGGCGCGGAAGGAACTGGCGCGGGTGCGTTGAGCAGGGGAGGTCAGGTCATATTCCCAATACGACAATCGCTTCTGCTTGGGCAGCGGAGCGCAGATCCGAGTCGAGTGACGCCAACGGGAGTCCGCGCCGTAGGGCGAGCTCGAGGTAAGCCGCATCGTATAGGGTAAGGCGATGACGCTCCGACAGGCGGAGTGTGGCTGCCCATGCCTGTTGGTCCGTTTCGGGATCAACAGCGATGGGCAAGAGGGCCAGATCCGCTAAGGTAGAGTTTCGGAAAGCCGCATCATGGCGCCCGCGTCTCACGCCCATCTCGAGAACGTTCGCCACTTCCAGTTTCCAGAGTCCCGGCACCCAAGCGCCGTTCTCGCAGACGAGGTTGAACACAATCCGAATTGGCTCAGTGAGCTCTTCGGCGTATATCCATGCGAGCGTGGCAGAACTGTCGAGAACCAGGCTCATGGGCGTCCGGCGTCCCGGTCCGACCGTATGGCCGCCCAGTCGAAGGGTTCTTTCGAACTCCCCACCCTGCTTCGAATGCGCTGCAGTGCGGCGCGGGCCTGAGGCTTGTCGATGCGGGCAATGTCGGGAACAAGGCGGGCAACGGGTTTGCCGTGGCGGGTGATGACAATCTCTTCGCCATTTTCGACCATGTCGAGGAGCATGCCAAGTTTGTTTTTCGCTTCAAAAGCTCCGATTTTCATGGTGGAATCTCCGTCTATTCGGATTGAGCCAGCTTAAGCCAGCTTATCACAGGACATTCAATCGCGGGCTATAATGGCCGGGTCTATGAACCTGGTGGCCCGACTTTTGGATAAGCCGCGCA
>CALFYN010000531.1 GCA_937952345.1 uncultured Acidobacteriota bacterium | reverse complement strand
CATGTGCTCAGGGAAGAATCGGCTGGCGAAGTAGAAACTCCGCGAGCCTCGCGCCGTTACCTCCGCGGCTTCCGCGCGTAGTGCGTCTAGACCGGCAGCCGTTCGCATATCAGCCTCTCGGCGATCTTTGCCGATGAGAGAACTCCTGGTACGCCCGCACCGGGATGGGTACCCGCACCGGCGAAGTAGAGATGCTCTACGTCCTCACTGGCGTTGTGGGGTCGAAACCAGGCCGATTGCGAAAACACCGGCTCGAACGAGAACCCGGAACCACGATAGCTGTCGAGCGTGGTTTCGAAATCGAGCGGCGTGAATATTCGTTCCGTTACCAGATGGCGGCTCAGTTCCGGGAGATATTTCTCCTCGAGTAGCCGCACCACCCGATCGCGAAACGGACCCGCTTCCTTTGTCCAATCGATGCCGCTCAACTGGTTTGGAACAGGAATCAGCGCATAGAAGCAATCATGCCCCTTCGGAGCCATCGAAGGGTCGGTCGCCGAAGGCCGGTGCAGGTAGAGTGAAAAGTCTTCGCTCAACTGCTTGTGGACAAAGATATCCTCCAGCAGTTCCTGATACCGCTCGCTCAGGATGATCGTGTGATGCTGTATCTCCGGGTATTGCCTTGCCGTTCCGAAATACATCACGAACAGTGACATGCTATACCGCATGTTGTCGAGCTTCGCGTCGGTAAACCTGCGGCGCGATGCGGAGGGAATCAGCTTCCGGTACGTATTCGCCACATCCCCGTTGCTCACCACGGCATCCACAGCGATCTGTTCCCCGGTTGCTGTTTCCACGCCAACAGCGCGGCGCCCCTGCAGCAGAACACGTCTCACCGGAGTGGATAGGCGAATCGTCCCGCCAAGCTCCTCGAACACGCGGCCCAAAGCCTGAACAATGGCGCCCGTGCCACCCATCGCATAGTGCACCCCCCACTCTCTCTCCAGGGTGTGGATCAGTGCATAGATCGATGTTGTTTGAAAGGGATTCCCGCCCACCAACAGCGGGTGAAAACTGAACACGCGCCTCAGAAGCGGATCCTTTATATACTGCCCGACAAAACCCGACACGGTTCGGTAGGATTGCAGCCGCGCCAGATCCGGCGCGATGCGCAACATGTCCGTGAACTGCAGGAACGGACGATCCGACAATTCCAGGAATCCCTTTTGAAAGATCTCCTTGGCCTTGCGAATCATGGCCCGGTACCCTTCCAGATCTCCCGGTGCGAACTGCTGGATGCGCCGCTCGGTTTCCTGCTCGTTCCCGTTGTATTCGAAATGCCGCCCGTCGTGAAATTCGATGCGGTAGAACGGATCCACCGGAACAAGTTTCACGTAGTCGTTCATGTTTCGGCCCGCGGCCTGAAAGATTTCTTCGATCAGAAAAGGCGCGGTGATCACCGTGGGCCCGCCGTCGAACGTGAACCCATCCTGCCGGTACACATAGGCCCGTCCGCCGAGTTGATCGCGGGCTTCCAGCAGCATCACATCATAGCCGCGTGCCTGCAACCGGACCGCCGTCGCGAGACCGCCAAAACCACTACCGATGACTGCGATGCGCTTCGATGGTCTTGCCATGCATGTACTCCAAAATGTCTTCTAGCAATTCTGTTTTCCCACCACAATCCCGCATCAGTGCGCGCGCGGCATCGAACTGTCGCGCCAGGCGCAGAGAGTCGGTCTCCTCGCCATCAAGAAAGTCGTCCGCCATTTGATAGGCCATGCCGAACTCCCGGCCCAGCGCATCGAGAGTAGCCTCCGATTCCTGTGAGTTCGAGGCGAAGATCGCTCCAGCATGAAACGCGAGTTGAAATAGCGGGACGGTCTTCAATTCGGAGATGGCAGGCAACTCCCGCAGACGAACTTCGCCGCTCAGTTGCAGATCCATCGCCTGACCTCCGATGAGGCTCGAACAATCCAGCGTTCGCAGAAGGCGCTTTTGAAAACGCAGCAGACGCAGAGTGTCCTCTTCCTCGAGTTCACCTTCGACAAGGCTGCGTGCCGCTAGTGCCACCATGGCGAACGCCGCCAGCACCGCCACCGGCTCCCCAAAGGCGACATGCGTGGACGGTTGTCCTCGACGCAATGGGCTGTTATCCATGCATGGCAGATCATCCACAATCAGGGATGCGCAGTGCAGTAGTTCCACCGCGGCTGCGGCGCGCAGCGTGCCAACGCATTCGCCATTCAGCATTCGCGCCACCCGCAGAGTAAGCAGTGGACGTAGCCTCTGTCCTCCACTCAGAACTGCGTAGCGCATGGCGTCCATCACCGGTCCGGAACCCTGCCTACTGAGCAACCGGTCCAGGTAGGACTCGATGAGCACCCGGTCGGCCTGAATGTCGCTGTACGTGCTTTGCGGCAACATGGAGATAGTACATGGATTCTCCGCCGGCTGCTCGGGTGCAAAATCTTGTGGGGAGCACAAGGCGCTTCGCTACCATGGAAGCAGGCTAACACTCATGCGCCACATCGCAGCCCTGATCCTGCTAACGGCTCCTCTTGCAGCCGCCGGCTTGGCCGATGCCGGCCGTGGCGCGAAAATCCTCACGGAGCGACAGTGCCTCGGATGCCACGATTTCGTCAAGGCGGCTGGACGTTCCACATCAGGTCCACTGGCCAAGTATCGAAGAACCCACTTGAAGCCGGCGCAATTGGTCGGCGCAATGTGGAGCCATCTACCCACCATGTGGGCCGCTAGCGCCGGCAACGGCACTGGCCTCCAGCCTTGGACCGAACAGGATGCCCGTGATCTCATGGCGTGGTTTGCCGCGGCAAGTTTCTTCGAACCAGCCGGTGACATCCGCCGCGGAACCGTGCTGTTTGAAAATCAAGGCTGTATCGCCTGCCATCCGCTCACTTCCGTCTCCGCCGCGGCCAAAGCCGCCAACGGCGATACGCTCCCCATCGACAAGTGGACTTCACTGCAGAATCCGATTGCCCTGCTCCACGCCGTCTGGCGCCACGCCCCGTCCATGAAAGCCGCACTGGAGCGCAAGACCATGAACTGGCCTTCTCTCACTGTTCCGGAATTCGCCGACCTGCTGTCATTCGTCTACAGCCGCACGCCCCCCAACGGCTCCATCTCCTTAACACTGGGCGACCCGCAAAAGGGTAAGGCGATTCTAACGATGAAAGGTTGTGTGTCCTGCCACTCCCGGTTGGAGACCAGCCGCGAAGCCGGACTGCTCCATTCCTTCACCGAACTATCGGTCGTGTTCTGGAATCACGCCCCCATGATGACTTCGCTTCCCGCGTCTCTCAGCCGTGAGGAAATTGCCGACGTGGTTGCCTACCTTTGGGCTCTCCGCTATTTCGAGGACAGCGGCAACGTTGTGCGAGGCCGCTCCGTCTTCGAACGCAAGCGGTGCAACGCATGCCACCCGGAAGCCCGCCCCTTGGCGCGGAACTCTGCCGCCGCCATGCTCGCCGCCGCATGGAAGCACTTCCCCACGGCGCTACAGCAGGCCGGCGAAAGAAGCATCCCGTGGGCTCGTTTCGAGGCAGACGAGATGGCCGATCTGCTGGCGTACCTCTCAACGTTGAGCAGGTAAAAACCAGATTCCAAAGGTTGACCCCGAACGCGCCTTCCGTCAATGCTAGAATAAAGGATTCGTTTGAACCCGTCCTAAGGTCTCGTGAAACCATCCATGGCGTACGAACGTCTCGTTAAGGGCGCAGAGAGGAAAGGACCGTTGTTTTGATGATGTTTTCCAGGCTTGGAGGCCTGCCCACCCTATTTGTCTGTCTTTGGACTTGCTTGATTGGGTTTGGCAGCCTCGGGCAGTCTCTGCTCGCCCAACAACAACAGAATCAACAACCGGCGTCGCCGTCTCCTGCCCCACAGCAGAAGAAGGCGAATCCGTTCGAGTCGGTCCAGGAGGCCAAGCCGGACCCGGCAAAGCCCCAATTGCAGCCCGTCAAACCTGCTACCGAACCGAAGCCCGGCGCCCCCGGCGCGGTAGAGGATGTCATTGAAGCCATTGAGTTTCGTGGTTCCCGCCGCGTCCCGCAAGATACCCTCCGCGCCCTCATTCAGTCCCGCAAAGGCGACAAGTTGGACGAGGACGCCCTTCACCGCGATTTCATGGCCCTTTGGAACAACGGGCGGTTTGATGACATCACCCTCCAAAAGGAGCAAGGCACTACCGGCTGGATCATCCGCTTCATCCTCACCGAGCGCCGCGTCGTTCGCTCCATCAAGTACGAAGGCAACAAGTCCATCACAGTCTCCGAAATCCTCGACCGCTTCAAGGATCGCCGCGTCGGCCTCTCCGTGGAATCCCAGTACGACCCCAATAAGGTCCAGCGAGCCACCAACGTCCTCAAGGAATACTTAGCCGAACGAGGAAGGCAGTACGCCACCGTCGAGCCCGAAGTCCGTCAGATCCCACCGTCCTCTCTGGAAGTTCTCTTCAAAATCAGTGAAGGACCGAAAGTGAAAGTCGGCAAGATCGACATCCAGAACAACACCGCCTTCAGCGACCGCGTGGTTCGCCGCGCCATGCGCAACCTCCGCCCCATCGGAATTCCTCACTCCATCCTGCTCGAAAACATGTTCGCCAAGGCCTTTGACTCCACCAAACTCGAAGAGGATAAGGACCGCGTCCGCAACTGGTATCAGGAGCAAGGTTATTTCACCGCCCGCGCTATAGATCATCAACTCACCATGCGCGACGTCGGCGGCGGCAAGTTCCGTTTCCCGCTCTTCTACATGAACAAGCCCGGCAAACGCGTTGATATCTCTGTACCCATCGAGGAAGGCCGCCTTTACAAGCTCAACAAAATCAACTTCGCCGGCGTCAAACTGTTCCGCACTCCCGATACCCTCATGAAGCCCCTCTTCCAGATGGGCGAGGGCGACATTTTCTCCACAGCCAAACTCCGCAAAGGCCTGGAGAACATGCGCAAGCTCTATGGCCAGTTCGGCTACATCGACTTCGTGCCCGAACCGAGCTTCGATATCATCCCGAACTCCGACAAGCTCGACCTCACCCTCACCGTCGACGAAGGGAAACAGTTCTTCGTCCGGCGCATCGATTTCCAAGGCAATACCACCACACGCGACAAGGTCATCCGCCGCGAAATCCTCATCGACGAAGGCGACATCTACAACACGCAATTGTGGGAAGTGTCCATCCTCCGCCTCAACCAGCTAGGCTACTTCGAAGTTCTGAAGGAGAATGAGGCTGCCACCATCACAC
>CALFYN010000530.1 GCA_937952345.1 uncultured Acidobacteriota bacterium | reverse complement strand
GACCTCGTCGCCAATCCCGCCGGCTTCTACGTCAACCTCCACTCCACGGTGAATCCGGCCGGCGTCATTCGCGGCCAACTCCAAAAACCCGAAATCGTCACCTTCATGACGCTGCTCTCGCCGCGTAACGAAGTGCCCGCCATCACTACCGCTGATGCCTCCGGCGCTGCCTTCATCACCGCCATGCGCACCTTCGCCGCCGATGGCAGCATGGACTCCGCACAGGTTCTGTTCGAAATCGACTACGATCTCGGCGGACCCAAAACCATGACCGGACTTCACATCCATCGCAGCCCCGCCGGCGTCAACGGACCCGTCGTCATCAACACCGGACTCGCCACCACGCCTTCCACCGAAACCGGGCGCGGCTCGCTCCTCTACCCCGTGGAAGTCGATCTCTCCCGCCAGGCCAACGTCGACGTGATCAACGAACTCTACGAAAACCCGGCCAATTTCTACACCAATCTCCACACCACCGAATTCCCCGGTGGCGTCATCCGAGGCCAACTCCGCCGCACCGATGACCTCACCTTCCAGATGAACCTCCTGCCATCGAACGAAGTGCCGCCGCTCACCATCGAAGCCTCGGCCCCCTCCGTTCTCAAGATTCACTCCCTCCGCAATCAGGCTGGAGAAATCATGGCCGCCAAGGTCATCTTCGATATCAACCACCGCTTCCCCGGCGAAACCAATTTCACCGGACTGCACATCCATAATCAAGTCGCCGGCCAAAACGGCCCTGTCACAGTCAACAGCAACATCACAGTCCCCCGTGCCAGCGCCACCGGATTCGGCAACATCTACGCGCCCGTGAACGTAACAACGGCCAACGGACTCGCCACGCTCAACTCCCTCGTGGCCAGCCCCGAAAAGCACTACGTCAACCTCCACACCTCCGTCAACGCCGGTGGTGCAGTGCGTGCTCAGGTGCGTGCACAGTTCTCCGAAGCACCCGCCATCTCTTCCGTGCTCAGCGCTGCCGACGTCTCCATCAGCACCGTCGCACCCGGCGAATGGGTTTCCATCTACGGCGTCCGCTTCGCCCACGCCTCCACCGACTATTGGGCTTGGGAAGGCACGCAACTCCCCACTGCGCTCAACGGCGTCGAAGTCACCGTCGGTGGCCGCGCCGCGCCCATCTACCTCGTCGCTCCCGGCCAGGTCGATGTCCAAATTCCCTTCGATGTCGAACCCGGCCGCCAACAGGTGATCGTGAAGAACGCCGCCGGTACCAGCGCCGCCTTCATGGCCAACGTCGAGCGCGTCGCTCCTGCCATCTGGCGCATGGGCGAAAACGGCGGTCAGGTTGTCCGCATGTCTGACATCACCTTCATCGACGCCGGCAACCCGGGCCGTGGCGGCGACGTGTTGCTCGCTCTTGCCACCGGACTCGGCCAGACTCTGCCCCCGCTCACCACCGGCCGCATCGTCCCCGAATCCACCTTCGGCATTCTCGGCGTCACCGCCAGTCTCGCCGGCCAAAACGTCCCCGTCGTGGCCACGCTCGCCTATCCCGGCTTGCCCGGCCAATACGTCGTCGCCTTCGCCATACCGCCCGGAGCACCCGCCGGAGTCTACCCGCTCGAATTCACCCTCGGCGGCCAGCGCTCCAATCGCGTCATGCTCCCCGTGCGCTAAACCTCGCACCCACTGCACAGGAGTCTGGCTGTTGCCAGGCTCCTGTGCTTTCCCTGGTCCATTCGCCTGACCGGTCACGCGTGACTCGTGACGGAATCGTTTCCGTCCCACTCTTACGAACAGGATCCGAATGCACCATGGCTCTCCGCGCCCTCACCCCGAAGGAAATCGATGCCGCTAAGAACGTCTTTCAGCAGAGCATCCTTTACAGTCAAGTCCGCGTCCAGGTAAGCATCACATAAACACCACCCCGTGGGAAGCGCTGATTCGAGTCCTCGAAAATTGAAAAACTAAGCCTGGGCTGCGGCCCAGCGGTGCGGAAGCAGTTCTCCCAGTTTTTGCATCGAATGCGTGGGGATCCGCCCCAGCACATCGCGGAGCCAGGCGAACGGGTCCACCTTCACCAGCTCACAACTCGCCACGAAGCTCTTCAACACCGCCAGCGTCCGCCCGCCCCGATCACTCCCCAGGAACACCCAGTTATTCCTCCCCACCGCAATCCCCCGCAGCGAACGCTCCGTGTGGTTGTTGTCAATCGACAAATCGTCGTCTTCCACAAACCGGCTCAATGCCGCCCAGTTCTTCCAGATGTACTCCACCGCTTTGCCCGCATCGCTCTTGGGCAGCAACTCCCCACGCATCTTTCCCATGTACTCTCGTAACTGCTCCAGCACCGGCCGTGACACCTGTTCCCGTAACAGCCGCAGATCCTCGCCCACAATCTTCTGCTTGCGCGCATGCTTCTCCACCGCATACAGCCGTGCAATGTAGGCCAGCACCGCACCCAACCGGCTCCGGTCCGTCTCCAGCGCTTCATAGACGTGCCTCCGCGCATGCGCCCAACAGCCCACCTCCACCAATCCTCGCCGCGGATCGGTGAAAAAGCTGTCGTAGGCCACATATGCATCGGCCTGCAGATATTCCCGGTAACTTCGCAGAAATTTCTCCGGTCCCGCACGCTCCCTTGTCGCCGTGTAATCGTAAACCACCCCCTTGTGGTTGCTGTCTCCCACATACGGCCACATCCGCCCTTTCCGGGTGTGCGGCAACTTCCGATCCAGCACCTTCACCGGCGTATCGTCCGTCCCCACCACCTTCGAACTCAGCACATATTGCTTCAACGCCTCATACACCGGTTGGAGCAACTCCGCGCTCTGCCTCAGCCACCCGCACATCGTCTGATCCGCTATCTCCACACCAAAGCGCCGGAACAACTTCCCCTGCCGGTGCACCGGGATGTGATCCGCCACTTTGCTCACAATCACCTGCGCCAGCAGACTCGCTCCCGCACTGCTCTTGGCGATCGGGTGCGCCGGCTTACCCGCCACACGAGCCGTGTACTGACAGGCGTATTTCTGGCATGCATCTTCAATCACCATCATCTGCGCCGGAATGTACTCGTAGCGCGCTCACTTCTTCGCCGATGTGACGCAACTGCTCCTGACAACCGCCGCAGTGCTTTTCCTCTTCCGCCAGGTCGTGCACGATGCGTTCCCGTTTCAGATGATTGGGAAGACGCCGCCGTCCGCGCGGTTTGCGTTCCCGGATATCGGAGCCAGGCGTAGGCGGCTATTCGTCGGAATCGTCGTCGGAAGAGGGCGGCTCTGCAATGCCCGATTCCTGGACAAACAGTCGCAACTGATCGGCGCGCAACTGTTCGCTCCGTGTGCCGCTCTTAGCCGTCAGCAACTGGCGCAACAGGCGTTGCGTCCTGTCCAGTTGCATGGTCACATCGACGAGCATCTGCTTGAGGATCTCGGGATCGTGAGGCAGGCCTTTGGGATCGATCGGCACCGGTGCATACAGATTAACCGGAAACCGGCGCATTTCCAAGTAAAAACATAAGCTGGCTGAAATGATTTAGGCACCGGGACGGCGATAGCGTTTCCGCCGCTTGGGTTGGCTCAAGTCGATGCCGCTGAGCAGAGCTCCCAACTCCTGTGCGGTGATCTCGCGCCGTGGCTCGCCACTCTCGGTGAAAGGCATGGCGTAGGTGCCTTCTTCCAAGCGTTTCGCCCAGACAGCGAAGCCATCGCGGTCCCAGTAGAGTATCTTGATCTGGTCGCGGCGCCGGTTGGCGAACACGAACAGGTGCCCGGCGAGCGCATCCAGTTGCAGGGAGTTGGTCA
>CALFYN010000529.1 GCA_937952345.1 uncultured Acidobacteriota bacterium | reverse complement strand
AGTTCCCGCCAGGGCAACGGACGCGCCGCAGCCTCGCCGCCCGAAAAACGAAACACCCGGTACCACACCACCGCCAGCACCAAACCCAGCGCCCCCGGCAACAAAAACGCCGATCGCCACCCGTAATGCAACGCCAGAAACGCCACCACCGGCGGAGCCAGAATCGCCCCCACCGAACTCCCCGACGAAATCACCCCCATCGCCAGCGCCCGCCCCTTCGACGCAAACAACTCCGCCGACGCCTTCAACCCCGCCGGATAAATCACCGGCTCCCCAATCCCCAGCAGAAATCGCGAAAAAGCCAGAAACGCCGCCCCATTCGCCAGACCCGTCATCATCCCCGCCACCGACCACCACGCAATGCAAGCCGTCACGCCAATCCGCACACCGACGCGATCCACCCACCGTCCCCCCACCGCATACATCACCCCATACGACAACAAAAACGCGCTCACCGCATTCGAATAATCCCCGTCGCTAAGCTGCAACTCCCGCCGCAGCGTCGATGCCAGCACCGACAGCGTCTGCCGGTCGACGTAGTTCAACACCGTAGCGCAGAACAGCAGCCCGATCGGCCACCACCGCCCCGATGTGGGGCGGGACCCCTGTCCCGCGGCCGGCCCCCCGGCCGGCCTCATCCCGCAAACGGTCCGGCATGTATCTGATCCAGCGCCGCCCGCACCTTCACCCCATCCACCTCCTGCACATTCTTCTTCATTTCCACTGCCATCGCCGCCGCCGTCCCCGCCGCCTGACCCATAAACATCGCCGTCGCATTCACCCGCGAGCTCGATTGCGCCAGCCGCGTCGCCGAATGGCACCGTCCCGCCACCAGCAGATTCGACACCTTCTTCGGCAACAGCGAACGATACGGAATATCGTAATGATCCGGCTGATACCCATCCAGCCCGCCCAGTCCCCCCGGCTTCACATTCGCCGATCCCGTCGTCGCATAATTCGGATGCAGATCCAGATACCACGTCCCCGTAGCCACCGCATCCGCAAACTTCCGTTCGTTCTTAATATCGTCTTCGCTCAACACATGCTGCCCCGTGATCCGCCGCGACTCTCGAATTCCGATATACGGCCCGCTCATCACATAATGCGAATTCTCAAACCCCGGCACTTTCTCTTTCCATAACTCATACATCGTCCACGCATCGCGCCGCCCCTGCATCTCGCACCGCGTCAGATCCTCCGGATCCAGCGGATCCCCATTCACCCGAATCGCGTGAAAATACAATTCATTCTTCGCGAACATGAACGACATCCCCGGCCCGTAATAATTCTTCAGCCGGCCATCCTTGTGCGCGGCCACCACCACCTCGCGAGCCTTCGCCCGCATCTGCGGATTGTCCTCCACATTCCCAATCCGGAAATGCAGTGTCATCGGCATATACTCCGGCCACGTCTCAAACGGAGCCCCCGCCCACGCCGCCACGTCCCCATCGCCCGTGCAATCCACCACCACCTTCGGACGGAACCGCTGCAACCCGCCCTTATTCGCCACCACCACCTGATCAATCCGGTCGCCCTTCGTCTCCACCCCCGCCACAAACGAATGAAACAACACCTGCAGCTTCGGCTCCGACTGCATCATCTCATCCAGCAAAATCTTGAACCGTTCAATCGACTTGATCGTCGGATTGTGCTGGTACACAAACTCATCCGAAGCCTTGCAAACCCCGCTCCGCGACAGCAATTCCAGAGCAATCCCCCGCTGCACGATCTTCTTGTCTTTCTTCCGCGCGATCCCATCGAAATAAGGCAACCCAACCGTAGTAATGATCCCCCCGGCGAACCCCGCCCGTTCAATCAGCAGCGTCTTCACCCCGCGCCGCGCCGACGCGAGCGCCGCCACCACGCCCGCGCAACCCGCGCCGCAAACCATCACGTCCGGCTGAAAATCAATAGCCATAATCCCGACTCCTGTCTCCTAACCCTAGCCTCTGACTCCCGCCGTGGGGCGGGACCCCTGTCCCGCGGCCAGCCCCCCGGCTGGCCTCTCCGGAGTCCGTGCTGACTCCTGAACCCGACACTAGAAAATCACCTTCAACCCCAACTGCCCCGTCCGGTTCCCCGTCTTGCTCGTCACCCGCCCAAACAGCGGCGTATCCACCGTCGTCCCCGGCGACCCCCACATCGGGTGATTGAACAAATTGAAAAACTCCGCCCGGAACTGCACGAAAAACCGCTCCGACACATGCGTGTCTTTGAAGAACCCCGTCGTCCAGCTATTCACCCCCACCCCGCGCAAATCCGGCGAATACCGCGTCGTATTCCCAAACGTGAACGGAGCCGGCTGCGAAAACACCGTCGTATCGAACCACCGGTCCGGAGTCCGCGCCCCTTCATCCAGCCTCGCCGAACGCCCGTTATTCACCGGCCGCGTCCCCGCCCCAAACCCAAGCTGATTCACCGGATTCCCAATCGCCAGCGGCACGCCGCTCTGGAACGTCGTCACGCCATTCATCTGCCATCCGCCAATCAGCATATTCAATCCCTTGCCTGCTCCTCCTCCAATCGCCTTGCCCTTCCCAAACGGCAGTTCCCAAACATAGGCCAGCGTCAACCGGTGCGGAATATCAATCGGCGACAGCCCGCGCTCGCTGCGCAAATCGTACTGATTCTGCACACCCGTGCCCTGCCAGTACCGCTCCCCGACATCTCCAATGTTCTTTGCCCAAGTATACGACGCCAGCACCGTATACCCCTTCGAGAACCGCCGCTCCACCTTCGTCTGCAGCGAATGATAGTTCATATTCCCCGAACTCTGGTTGTTATTATTCACCGCCGTGAACTGCGGGAACGGCTGCAGCAATTGCCCCAGATTCAACGTATTCGCCGCGAAAGGCCCGCGCGGCACCAGTCCCAGAAACGGATTCGCCACCTGCCGCCGCAAGTCTGCCCCGCGCCCGAACTGCTCCGCCGTCAACTGATTCATCTGCACATTGATGAACTGCTTCACCCCGTGCGATCCCACATAGCCCACGTCCACCAGCCAGTTCCGTACCTCATGCTGCACCCCGAAATTGAACTGCTGGCTGTACGGCGCCACCACATCCCGCCGCTGTGTCGTAATCGACTGCCCGATCAGCGTCGCTGCCCCATCCACGCTCCCCGGCGGCTGATTGTATCCATCCGGGAACGGATTCCGCAGATACCGGAACGGCGTCAGCCCGCCATCCACCGACGAAACAAACGGAGTATCGCCATCAAATCCCGTCGCCCCAAACGCCACCGCCCCATACCCGTTCATCAGGTTCGGCTGATAGAAAATCCCATACGCCGCCCGAATCACCGTCGTGTTCATCAGCTTGTACGCCAACCCGAACCGTGGATTCCAATTGTTGCGATCCAGGTTCTGCCGGTACCGCGACGCAATGTCCTTCCCCATGAACTGCAACCCGCCCACCGCCGCCGGGAATCTCTGCGTCGCCACCGAGGTCACATTCAAATCGAACGTGCTCGACCGGTTGAACCGCTCCGTGAACGGCGTCTCGATATCCCACCGCACGCCCAGATTCAAAGTCAGCCGGTCCGTCACCCGCCAGTCATCCTGGAAATACGCCGCTCCATAAAAATACTGAATGGCGATCGACCCCGGATACCGGTGATTCCCGCTCGCCGGAGTCCCCAGCAACAACGACGCCAGGCCCCACCCCGCCGTCGGACTCGCCGCAAACGGATTCTCCTGCGTCCACGTCCGGTTAAACGCGAACGACGGAGTCACATCCACTGCCTGAATATCGAAGTACCGGAAGTTCCGGATGTCCCCGCCTATCTTCATCGTGTGCGATCCGCGGATCTTCGTCACACTCCCTTGCAGCGAATGCGTGATATCGCCCCGCCGCAGCAAATCCCCATTCGACCGTGTCCCCAACCCCTCAAAGTTCTCCACGCTCACCGGAGGAAACACCGGATAGAACGACGACGCCGCCAGCGTCTGCGGGAACCCCAGCGTCGTAATATCGAATCCCGACGATTGCGGCAACCGGCTCAGCAACTGCCGGTTCATCGAATACCGCAGATCCAGCACCAGCGATGGCGACAGCGCATTCGTATACCCCGCCACCGCGTTCTTCGGATACACAAACAGGTCCGACCCGCCGCCCCGCGCCGAAAACGCCCCCGCCGGATTCTGTGGCTTCAAACACCCCGTACACGCCGGCTGCGCCCCGTACAGATTCGCCGCCCCGCCGCCCTGATCGCTCTGCGAATAGCGGAAAAACAGCCGCTGGTTTGCGGTCAGGTTGTGGTCAACCTTGATGCTCCATGACGTCTGCCGGTTATACCCCGACGGCGTCGCGATAAAATTCTGCACATTCGTGAACCCATCCGCCGGAGTCGTGTTCGGATCCGGATAATACCCCACCAGGTTCCGCCCCACCGGGTCCATCCGGTTCGCCGGAATAATGTTCCCCGCAAACGGTTGCCGCGTATACCGGTTCGTCTGCCCCGCCACCGGCGACGTCGTCAGCGGATCATAAATCGCAATCAGATTCCCGTTCGCCAATCTCCGCCCCGAAAAATTCCCGCCCTTCTCCGCCGCCGTCGGCACGGTCAGCAACGACCGCGTCGGCAACACATCCCGATACCCTTCATAGTTGTGAAAGAAGAACGTCCGGTTCTTCCCGTTGTACACCTTTGGCAGCAACACCGGTCCGCCAATCGTATACCCGAAAGTGTGGATGTTCGTGAAATCCTTCCTTCGCCCACTGCGGTTGTTCAGCCAGTTGTTCGCGTTCAACGCCCGGTTCCGCCAGAAGTCGTACGCCACTCCATGAAAATCGTTCGTCCCCGATTTATACGTCGCATTCACCACCGCCCCGCCCGTCCTGCCAAACTCCGCCGCCATCGCGTTCGTATGAATCTTGAACTCCTCAATCGCGTCCAGCGTCGGAATAATCGAAGCCGCGTTCATGTTGGCTAAGATCGCGGTAGCCCCGTCCAGCATGAACTCATTCGAGTTCACCTGCCCGCCATTCGAACTCCACCGCCCGAATCCCACCGACCCCGATGTCGCCGGAGCCGCCCCCGCCCCGAAATCATTCACCCCCGGAATCAGGTTGATCAACTGCAACAGATTCCGGTTCGACAGCGGAATGCGCGTCACCTTCGTGTTGTCAATCAACTGCGCCACCGTCGACGAACTCGTCTCCAGCAGCGGAGTCTCCCCCGTCACCTGAATCGTCTCGCTCACATCCCCCGGCGACAGCGCAACGTCAATCGCCATCTTCAAGCCCGTGTCCAGCTTCAGCCCTTCGCGTGAGAAGCTCTTGAACCCCGTATGTCGCACCTGCACCCGATACGTCCCCGGCGGCAGCAGCACAATCTCGTAAAACCCCGATTCGTTCGACACCGTCGAGCGCTCGCTATTTGTCCCCGTCTCCACCGCCCGCACCGTAACACCCGGCATCACCGCGCCGGTCGAGTCCCGCACATACCCTAAAATAGATCCCGTGAACGTCTGCGCCATCATCGGCGCGATTCCCAGAAGCAACGAAGCAATCAGGTGAAACATAATGTGGTCAGTATCTGGTAAAGGTCTGGTAAAGTCAAGTCAATGAGTGCCCGTGTCAAATGGGAACAGGTGGCCGCCCGCATCGCCCGCCACATCGAACAGGGCCGTTTCGCCAACGGCTATCTCCCCGCCGAGCGCGAACTCGCCGCCCAATTTGGAGTCTCCCGCCCCACTCTCCGCCGCGCTCTCCAATCCCTCTCCGATGCCGGCGTCCTCCAATCGCTCCCCGGCGTCGGCAACCGCCTCATCGAAGCCGAAGATCCCCCCGCCACCCCCCGCATCATCGCCCTCGCTCTCCCCGACATCGCCAATCGCTTCTACGTCGAAGTCACCGAAGTCATCGAATACACCACCCTCCAGCGCGGCTACCAACTCCTCCTCAGTTGTTACCGCTACCGCGACAACCTCCGCGAAGCCCAACTCCACCAATTCGCCTCCCAGGGCTTGAGCGGCGTCATCCTCGGCCACGATTCCAGCCGCGAACTTCCGCCCGCCCTCGATGCCCTCCGCCAATCCGGCATCCCCGTCGTGCTTCTCTTCAACGTCCCCATGGAGTCCCCCTTTGACAGCGTCGTCATCGACCAGCAGGCCGGTGTCGATCAAGTCCTCCGCTACCTCTTCTCCCTCGGCCACCAGCGCATCGCCTTCTGCCGCCCCCTCGCCAGCACCCGCAGCACGCTCCGCGAAGATTGCTTCCTCAAAAGCATGTCCGATGTCGGCCTCGCCGTCCCTCCAGAACACCGCATCGCCCTCGAAGATCTCGAAGCCGGTCCCGAAACGCTCCGCCGCCTTCTCTCCAGGAAGCACAAACCCACCGCCATCTTCGCCGGCAATGACCGCATCGCCCTGATCGTCCTCAAGCGCCTCAACGAACTCGGCATCCGAGTCCCCCAGGACATCTCCTTAGTCGGCTTCGACAACCTCTCCTACACCGAACACCTCCAGGTTCCGCTCACCACCGTCGATCAGCCCAAAGACCTCCTCGGACGCCGCGCCTCCGAACTCCTCTTCGAACGCATGGAACACGGACCCACGCTCCCCCCGCGCCGCGAAGTCTACCAGCCCCATCTCGTCATCCGCTCCTCGGTGGCCCGCGCTCGTTAAAACGCTACCATCTTCCTTATGGACGGCCTCTTCCTCGCCGAAGACAACAAGCCCCGCTGCTGGTGGTGCCAGGCCACTCCCCTCTACCGCCTCTACCACGACACCGAATGGGGATTCCCCGTCCACGA
Organism: uncultured Acidobacteriota bacterium; assembly: GCA_937952345.1. Classification (GTDB taxonomy): domain Bacteria; phylum Acidobacteriota; class Terriglobia; order Bryobacterales; family Bryobacteraceae; genus CADEFT01. Next base: position 2,798 of record CALFYN010000529.1, on the reverse strand, counting down.
CGATCACCGCCTCTTTGAAAAGCTCTGCCTCGAAGGCTTTCAATCCGGCCTCAGTTGGCTCACCATCCTCAACAAGCGCGAAAGTTTCCGCCGCGCCTTCCGCCAGTTCGATTACGCCAAAGTCGCCCGCTTCACCGCCAGGGACGTAACCCGCCTCCTCAACGACGCCTCCATCGTCCGCCACCGCGGCAAAATCGAAGCCGCCATCCACAACGCCCAGCGCGCCTCCGATCTCGCCTCCGAATGCGGCTCCCTCGCCAACTACATCTGGCGCTACCAACCCGCCAACCGCCCATCCACCATCACCCGGGAGTGGCTCCTGAAACAATCCACCTCCGAAGAATCCAAAGCTCTTTCCAAAGACCTCAAGAAACGCGGCTGGCGCTTCGTCGGACCCACCACCGTCTACGCCTTCATGCAAGCCATGGGCCTCGTCAACGATCACCTCGAAGGCTGCCACGTCCGCCACCAATCTCCATCCCAATGATCCCCATCCAATTCCCATCCCCTGAAATCTTCACCCGCGTCCGCGAAGCATTCCGCGCCGCCGGCTACACCAGCGAAGCCGTCGATGAGCAAATGCATCACGAACCGCGACTCATGTCCGCCTACGTCCACGGCCGCCTCGTCACCGGCTTCGACGCCGCCCAAACCCTCACCCGCCTCTTCTTCGGAGGCGCCGCCCGCATCGAAGAACTCCGCACCCTTCTCAACCCGCAAACGCTCGACGATCTCCAATCCCTCGGTCTCCTCGAACCCGCTGAAGACAACACCCTCCGCCCCACCGTCCGCCTCCGCCCCATGCTCGGCCTCTATGTCATCGCCGACCTCCACCAGCGCTACGAAGAGCGCAACGCCGATTTCGTCTATCCCCCGGACGGCCCCAACACCCACGAATACATCACCTATCTCCCCACCCGTTACGAAGGCCATTTCCTCGAAGCCTGTGGAGGCACCGGCGTCGCCGCCTTGATCGCCGCCTCCCGCGGAGCCACCCACGCCTCATCCTTCGATATCTCCCCCCGCTGCTCGCAATTCGCCGCCTTCAGCGCCCAACTCAGCGGCCTCGACAATTTCACCGCCTCCACCGGCGACGCCTTCGCCCCCGCCGCCGGCCAAACCTACGACACCATCGCCATGCATCCGCCCTACGTCCCCGTCCTCGGCGATCAATTCGTCTTCTCCGACGGTGGCCAGGACGGCGAAGCCATCACCCGCAAGCACATCGAAGCCATCCCCCATCACCTCAATCCCGGCGGCCGCCTCTACTGCCGCTGCATGGCCACTGACCGCCGAGGCGAGCCCTTCGAAGCCCGTCTTCGCAAATGGCTTGGCCCCCGCCACACCGAATTCGACATCGTACTCCACACCACCCGCCACATCGACCCCATCGGCTACCTCCGCGAGCGCCGCACCACCGAACAAACCCGCCAATCCATCACCGCCTGGATCGACATGGTCCAATCTCTCGCCATCGAGCAATACGTCCTCTGCGCCTTCATCCTCCAGCGCCACGCCACCCCTCGCGAACCCTTCACCCTCCGCCGCCGCTCAGGCGATCACACCCGCCCTCATCACCTCGCCTGGCTCATGAACTGGCAAACCCTCTGCGCCACCGGCGAAGCCGCCAACATCATCCTCAACTCGCCACTCCACCCCACCCCATCCAGCCTCACCACCAGCCACAAACCCGAAGAAGGGGAATGGGCGCAGCACCAGCAAACCATCACCGTCGAAGCCCCATACCCCATCACCCGCGAAGTCGACGACCTCGCCGCCTACCTCATCCCCAAACTGGACGGCCGCACCGGCCTCCAACTCCTCCACGACCTCCAGATCAACGCCAATCCCACCGCCTTCGCCGCCTATCTCGCCGAACTCGCCGCCCTCGGCTTCCTTCGTGTGTATAATTAAGCAGAGTCATACACATCCATGCGAACCAATATAGTCATCGACGACAAGCTGATGCGTGACACCTTGCGTGCTACCGGACTCAAAACCAAGCGTGAGGCGGTGGAACTCGGACTGCGTACCCTGTTGCGGCTGAATCAACAACAGCAAATTCGCCGGTTCCGTGGTAAGTTGCAGTGGCAAGGTGATCTCGAAACGATGAGGACTGACAGTTGATCCTCGTCGATTCCAGTGTCTGGATCGATTACTTCCGCGGTATAGACAGCCCCGCCACCAGGCGCTTGGACCAACTTCTCGGCCAGGAACCCTTGGCGATAGGCGACCTGATCCTGACCGAGGTCTTGCAAGGGTTCTCCGCCGAGAAGGAGTTCGACACAGCGAAGCGGCTTCTCACATCCCTGACCATGATCGAACTCGGCGGTAGGGATGTCGCCATTCAAGCGGCACGCAACTTCCGCACGCTACGCCGTCACGGCATTACAACACGCAAAACGATCGATACCATCATCGCCACCCGTTGCATTATGAGCGGGTACTCCCTGCTCCACACCGACAGAGACTTCGATCCCTTCGTCCGTCACCTCGGCCTTCGTGTAGTTGTATAAGTGGTATTCCCTCTGCATCGCGTCTGCCGAATCCGTGAGATAAACTGATTGGCAATCAAATGCCACTCACTGCGGGTGACAAACTGGGCCCCTACGAAATCCTCGCCCCCCTCGGCGCGGGAGGCATGGGCGAAGTCTACAAAGCCCGCGACACCCGCCTCGAGCGCTTCGTCGCCGTCAAAGTCCTCCCCGATCACATCGCCAAACGCGAAGACCTCCGCGCACGATTCGAACGCGAAGCCCGAGCCGTCGCCTCCCTCAATCACCCCCACATCTGCGTCC
>CALFYN010000528.1 GCA_937952345.1 uncultured Acidobacteriota bacterium | reverse complement strand
CAATGGAGCGACGCCCTGCGAAGCCAGTTGATTGACGGCCTCAAAGTAAGTGGAGCCGGACCGCGGGTCGCGCAGGTTCAAGGGCATGGCACTGTCAAAGAGGGCGAGCAGGTTGCGCGATGTGCGGTTGACGAAGGCGGCTTCGACAACCCAGGCCCCGCCGGAGAGCTCTTTCTGCACGGACACATTGGTGAGGAGCGAATAGGGCGTACGCATGGCGCGATCCGAAGCGGGGATGATCGCGCCGACAAGGCCGGGAGACACCCTTGGATACAGCAGCGGGAACTGGAACGGCGGCGGGGTAACCGCCAGACTGGGATACGAGGAACTCAGGGAACCGAAGCGGGGCGCGGTGGCAAGCGATACTCCGCCGGATGGATTGATGGTGGTGCTGTTCAATCCGAACGACCCGAGGGAATCGTAGAGCGCGATGGATGAGGATCCCACGCGGTCGTAGTGCATACCGAAGCCTCCGCGCACCGACCAGCCGGGGGCCGGGGCCCAGGCTGCAGCCAGGCGAGGGGCGAGGTTGTTGCGGTCCCAATCGTAGAGGCCCGGATTGCCGCGCTGGCTCGACAGCGCATAGGCGATGGGAGGCACTGTCGTGGAAGCACGCCCCTCCTGACCGGCAACGCGGCGCAGTTCGGCCCAATCACTCACAGCGATGTCAGGCTGAACCGATAATCCCGTGCTCTCTTTGAGCGGAGCGTATAGCGAATAGCGGAGCCCGGCAGTGACGGTCAAGGCCGGCCGGACGCGCCAGGAATCCTGCATATACCCTTCCCACTCGGTGGTGACGAAGCGTCTGCGGAGGGGCGTACCGGCGGGGATGCGATTTCCGGAAGCATCATAATTTACCGGAGTGTTCCCTTGGGACACGACGCCCATGACCATGATCGCCGCCCGCACGAAGTCATCATTCGGGCTGGCGATGTCGGCAGGCAGGATCTCGGCGCCACGGCCGGCCAGACGGGAGACCTGAGTGACATAGAGTGCGCGATTCGGTTCGACGTTGTAGCGGGAGTTGCCGAGCCAGCGCAGATTGACACCGGTCTGCAGGGTATGGCGTCCGCGGGTCCAAGTGGTATCGTTCACAAGGTTGTGCGCCGGGGCGAGGCGTCCACGGCTGTAGGTGAGGGGAATTGGCGCGGCGACGCCTCCTCCGAAGCTGAAGAGGGGATCGGTGGTGGTACCGATTTCTTCCACCTTATTCAGCAGGTAACCATAGCGCAGTGAGTTGACCACGGTCGCTGTCGCGGTCCAGTTGTGACCGATGACGATGCCCTTACTGGTGTTGCGGTTGCGAAAAGGCGGCTGCGTGCCGGGGAACTGCAGGGCGGTCAGGCCGCTGTCGCTCTGGAGGTTGGCGCGGGTGAAGAACATGTGGCGCGGGGAGAGGTGGTAGTCGAAGCGGGCGGTGCCGGCGTTGAGGGAGTCGCGCAAGGGGGAATTGAAGCGATACCCGCCAAAATTCAATGGATCGATGTTGGGGGTATCGTTAGGAAGCGGGAACATGCGCATCAGTTCGATGGCGCCGCTATTGGCCCCGATGGCGAGTGGGTCGATGGCGCGCACCTGTTGTGGGGAGAGCGTCACGATCTGACCACCGCGGTTGCGGTAAGTGACAAAGCCATCGCGCAGGGCTTGTGTAGGCACGTTGCGGATCAACGTGGTTTCGCTGGCGTCGCGGCGCCCTTCATAGGAGCCGAAGTAGAACAACCGGTTCTTGACAATGGCGCCACCCAAGGCGCCTCCAAAGGTATTGCGCACGAGTTTCGCTCTGGAGAGCCTTGCACGGTTGTTGAAGAAGCTGTTTGCGCTGGTAAGGGTGTTGCGGTGCGCGTGGAAGAGCGCGCCATGGATGTCGTTGGAGCCGCCGCGGGTGACCAGGGCGATTTGAGCTCCCGAGGACCGTCCGAGGTCGGCGTTGGCGCCGGCGGTGGTCACGCGGAATTCCTGGATGGACTCCGTGCCGACGCGCAGCGCGCTGTGCAGGGGGAAGCCGGTTTGCTGATCATTGACATCGACTCCATCAAGAGTGACGTTTGCCTGATCGCTGCGGCCCCCATTGACGGCGCCGTTGCGCGCGTCGGTATCGGCCTCACCGAAGTTGGTTCGAAAGATCATGTTCGTGTCGCCGGTATAGGTAACACCGGGTTGCAGACTGAGCAGGGCAAGGACATTGCGTCCTTCCAGAGGCAGTTGGATGATCCGGCTGCCCTCAAAGGCGAGTCCCATGGCCGCATCCGATACATTGAGCGACGCCCCCTGGCCGGTGACCTCGACCTTTTGCTCCACCGAACCCAGGTCGAGACGGAGGTCGAGGCGGCGTGGCGAGCGGACCTGCAGGGCGACAGACGAACGCTCGACGGTCTGAAATCCAGGCGCGGAGATCGTGACGCGGTATTCCCCGGGGGCCAGTTGTGGAAAGCGGTAGATGCCGTCAACGTCTGATTCGGTCACCCAGCGGCGTCCCGTAGCCAGACGTTCCGCCGTGACCCGGGCTGAGACTATGGCCTTACCCTGCGGATCGTTAATCTCTCCCCATAGATAGGTTCCGTCCTGTTGTCCGAAGCAGAGGGCCGTAAGCGCGAAACCCAGCCAGATAGTACGCATACGGTCCACTATGCGGGTTGGGTGGAAAGCGCGGATGAGAATTCCTGCAAGCGGGTGAAAGCACCTGATGAGCGGGATGTATAGGCGCGGCGAAGGGAGCAGGGGCAACCACAAACCGGGGCTCTCACCGGCGCAGGCCGCCTGCCCTCCATTTGTGGCCGTTTGCCGGCTTTCACGGCTCGTTAATAAAAAATGCTGTCTATTTGACAGAAAATTGCCATAAAATCAGCACACGCCTTGCATTACCCGGAGGCGACTCAACAAAGGAGCTATTGCGATGCTGTTGCAACGAAGATACATGCTGACGTTGGCCGCGCTCACCGGAGCCGCCGGCCTCTACGCCACGGATGCCCTAACCGCGGCCAAGCCCACACCGGGCCCGAAGCCGATCGTGCCGGGCTGCCATTCCAAGGGGGTTTCGGTCCACACGTTCTACGGACGGACCACGGACATGGAGCGGTACCTGGGACAACTGGAGGACCATCCGGTATCGAGCCGGGTGCGCGTTGTCGTACTGGAGTCGTCCACTGGGGCCAGTGTGCACGTGTTTGAACGGCAGGAAGGCGGAACCTACACCATGGCCAACTGGAGTGGGACCGGCGTTGGAACGATGCGGGCGGAATGGGACGAAAAGATCCTGAAAAGCCGTGGAAATTCGTGCGCCGGCGCGGACCTGAAGGCGGATCTGGAGGCTCGCGGGATGGTAGCGTCGCCGAGCGAACCGACGGGCGGACTGAGTGTGAACAACCTGCTGCCGCTGGTGAACAGCGAAAGCGGCCACGTCCGTATGTCGTTGTACGAGACCTGCGCATAAGTACAGCCGGGAAAGAGGTTGCGGTACATCAGCCGCAGCCCACCCCTGGCGGCGCTACTCATGATTGGGATTGCCCTGCGTCAAAGACTGCGCCGGCCGGCGGCCGGTATCGCGATCATCGTACTCACCGTATCGGGTGTCACGGTGAACGCCGCACTGCTGCGTACCATCTGGCAGGCAATCGGAGCACCGCTGCCGTTTCGGAATGCGGACACGATTTCCATCGCGAGAGAAACTTTTCAGGGAAAGGCGTTGGGACTTTCTTACCGCAGCGTGGAACGGTGGCGAAATTCCCAGACGGCGCTGGGGGTGGCTGCGTTTTCACCGGCACAGGCAGTTGCGGTGGAATCCACTAACGGCTCCGTGCAATTGTGGATAACGCCAGTAGATTCGCAATACTTCGCCTGTCTCGGCGTGAATACACTCACGGGAAGCTTATCGTGGTCCGGACATGAGAAACAGATCGTCCTTTCCGAAGATACTTGGCGGACCTACTTCTCAGCGTCCCCGGATATCGTGCACCGGACAATCCGGTTGAATGGGGCAAGCTACCAGGTAATTGGGGTCGCCGGCGGAAGGGATGCCTATCCGGCGCTGGGCTGGCACGACGGCTGGATTCCGATGGCGGAAGCGGACCGGGCAAAAGCGATGGAGAGCCGGACACGGCGGCTGGGGGGAATCATCCGGCGTCCGGCAGGGGTTAGCGAGCAGCAGGCGGCGAGGCAGTTGGAATCGCTGCAGCGCGCCTTGGCGGAGGAACATCCGGACACGCACCAAGGATATGGAGCGGCGCTCGAAAGACTGGAGGAAGCGCTGTTCGGCCGTTACCGCGCCGCGCTGCGCGTACTGACGCTGGCGGCGTTTGCCGTGGCGTGGATTGCGCTGGCCAACTGCGTGGGGCTGCTGGCCGCCGAAGCAATCGAGCAGGCAAGGGACATGGGTATTCGCGAAGCTCTGGGGGCCAGTCGCGGGCACCTGTTTCTGAGCCGGTGTGCGGACGCGCTGGTGCTGGGGGTACCGGCGGCGCTTCTCACGTTCCCGGCCTGCTCGGCGGTGATGGCATGGGTGCGTTCACTGGCGCCGGTGGATCTGCCTCGGGTGAGGGAGTTGGGGATGCCGGGGCCAGTAGCGGCACTGGCTGCCGTCGCGGCTTTTGCCCTCACGTTTGCTGTGCAGTTGGCGGCATTCTACTGGACTCCCGCGCGGGGTGCTGCTTCCCTGCAGAGCCGAGGCACGAAGGGCAATCCGCGGGCCGGGCGGTTGGAACGTTTGACCCTGGGCGTGCAGGCCGGCTTCACCGTCATCCTGCTGGCGGCGGCCGCGACGATGGGGTACACGGTTCTGGCCCTGGGCGCGGTGCACCCGGGCTTCGAGCCGCGCGGACTGTTCGCCTTCCGCATCAGTCTGCCGGCGCAACGATACAACGACTATGGCAGCAAGGCATCGACCTACCGGCGGGTGATCGAGGAGTTAGCGGCGATTCCCGGAGTGCGGGCGGCCGGTGGAGCCGGGTCGCTGCCGCTCTCGGGAGCGTTGGGAAGCTGGATGGTGTTTCCGGAAGGAAGCCCGCTGCCGCCGGTGGGACAGGAATCGTTCGTGCTTACGCGTTACATCGGGCCGGGATATCTCGCCAGCATGGGAATTCCCCTGCTGGAAGGCCGTCATTTTACGGAGGCAGAGTACTGGCAGCGCAGCCGGGTTGCACTGGTCAACCAAGCGATGGCGCGGCAGTTCTGGCCGGGCGAGTCCGCGGTTGGCAAGCGTTTCAAACTGCGTCGAGACGGGGAGTGGTTGCAAGTCGCCGGAGTGATCGCCGACACCCGCCAGCGGTCTCTGCGGGAGGCGCCAGAAGCGGAGTTGTTGCAGCCCTATTCCATCTACCGGGAGTTCCCCACGCTGGGGGCGAACATCACGTTCACGGTGTCGATGCAGGGTACGAGCCGCCTGGTGGAGAGTACGGTGCGGGAGGCGGTGCGGGCGGTGGATCCGTCGCTGGCCCCACAAGCGCTGCAAACCGGCAATGACCTGTTGCTGGGTCATGCCGCCACCGAAAGGCTACTGGCACAGTTGCTGGGAGGGTATCTCCTGCTGGCGTTGCTGGTGACCACGACCGGGATTTCGGCGAGTGTGCGCGGCGCACTCGCCCGGCGCTGGCGGGAGTTCGGAGTTCGCGCGGCGGTGGGAGCATCCCGCGCGCAATTGGCCGCAACCTATACCCGGTCAGTCGCCTGGCTGGTGCTGCCGGGAGTCGCCGGCGGGATGATCGGCGGCGTCTGGTGTACGCTGGCACTCGAGCGGTTCACGTACGCGCTCCCGGCGCCGGGGTTCGCGTTCGTTGTTCTGTCGGCGGCCGCGCTACTGGTTGCCGCTGTTGTTTGCGGCCTGCCCGGATACATCCGGATTCGCAATCTGGTTCCGCTGGAGGTGCTTCGTGAAGAATAAGTTGACGGCGGCCCGGCGAACGCTACTCGCCGCTCCGCTGGCGGCCGCCCAGACGCAGGTAGGTAAGGTGGTGGAGAAGCGCAATGCCAGCAACGCGCAGGCTGGGCTCTATGCGTCGATCGCGGCATTCTGGGAGCCTCATGATCGTGAGATGCTGCGCTCGCTGGGGATGAAGCGAGGGACTCGGGTGCTCGACCTCGGCTGCGGCCGCGGGGATCATCTATTGTTGTTCGCCGAGATGCTGGGCGGTGGTCCCGCGGTGACGGGGTTTGACTTGCGACGGGACTCGCTGGACTTTGCGGCTGCCCGGCTGAAGGAACGAGGTTGGCCGGGAAGGGCTGTACTGCGGCAGGGCGATCTCTACCGGTTGCCGTTCGCCGCCGGATCCTTCGACCTGGTCTGGTCCAGTCACGTATTCCATGGCTTACCGGACGTTGTGAAGGCCGCCGACGCTGTGCATAGCGTGCTGAGCGCGGGTGGCCGTTTCGCATTGCGGGAGAACCGGGTAACCGCCACGTTGCTGCCGCCGGATATCGGAGTAGGCGAAACCGGGCTGGAGACACGGCTCAACGAGGCCTTCGACCGGTGGCTGCAGCGGGACCGCGCCACACGCGGCCGGTATCCTCATGGGTGGCTGCATCTGCTGCGAGAAGCCGGCTTTTCCCAGGTGACTGCGCGTTCCTTTCTGCATCAGGTGACTGCGCCGTTCAACGCCGCACAGCGGGAGTACCTGCACTACTGGCTGGAACGAAAGCAGGAGATCGAAGGCATCAAGCCCACGGACCGCGATCTTGTGCGCCGAATCACCGATCGGGATAGCGAGCAGTACTTTCTGCGTCGAGACGACCTGCACTATGTCTCGGTTTCGACCATCTACAGCGGAACGAAGACCTGATAACCTCAGCCACCGGAAATGGCGTGCACCAATGCGACCGCGCCCGTGGGCCAGTTCCCGTCACATCGACGGTGGAAAGTTCCGCGGCGGTGTTTACTCCATAGCGGTTGGATGGTCATCCGGAACGCACTGGCCCAGATAGATCAGGTGCTTTGGATGAGGTGGTAGTAGCCGCGGCGTTCGAGGACTTCGACGGGCATTTCGAAGAGGGCGGAGAGGGCTTCCGAGGATAGGACGTCAGGCTTGGGGCCGTCGAGGAATAGGCGGCCTTTGCGGAGAAGGACGACGCGCTGGATTTCGGGGATGATGTCGGAGAGGTGATGGGTGACGAGGATGATGGTGGTCTCGCGGGCGACGCGGCTCATGATCTCGATGAGTTCGTGGGTGGCGCGGATGTCGAGGCTGGCGGTGGGCTCGTCGAGGATGAGGGCTTTGGGGCGGTGAACGAGGGCGCGGCCGATGAGGAGGCGGCGGCCTTCGCCGGTGGACATCTGGCTGACGGTGCGATCGGCGAGGTGGGGGATCTCCATGAGGTCGAGGATTTCCTGGGCGCGTTCCTCCATGGCGGGGGTGACTTCGTGGTTGGGCCAGATGCCGACGCTCGAGAAGAAGCCGCTGAGGATGACTTCGCGGCCGGAGTAGGGGTAGCGCAGATAGCTCTGCATGAGGTCGTTGTGGACGATGCCGAAGAGGGGGCGGAGGTCGAAGATGTTCCAGGTGTCGCGGCCGAAGATTTTCACGGAGGAGTGCTGGCGCCAGAGGGGGTAGCAATCGCGGGTGAGGGTTTTGATGAACGTGGACTTGCCGCTGCCGTTGGGGCCGAGGAGGGCGATGTGTTCGCCGGCGCGGATGGTGAGGGAAAAGTCATCGAGGCCGATGTGGCCGTCGTGGGAAACCGTGATGTTGCGGAATTCGAGCAGTGCGGGTTCAGACATGGGGTAAACCACCAGGGTACCGCAACCCGGGGTGGAGCCTATTTCTTTTTGGGGCGGACCTTGTTGGGATCGATGAGGTGTTTGGGCTTAAAGCTGCCGCGAGACCATTTGCTGGTTTCGTCGAGGAGGAGGCCGACGAAGTACCCCTCGTCGCGGAAGACGCAGTAGCGGACTTCGCCTTCGACTTTCCATTCGGGATGCTTGAGGCGGAGGCGCGCGCCCTTGGTGATGGGCTCTTCGAGTTGGATGCAGGCGCCGGAGGGGGAGATATCTTCGAGGACACCGATGCCGCGCTTTTTCCAGCGGGTTTCGTCTTTCGCCCAGATGTTGACCAAATCGGAGCACCAGAGTCGCTGCTCGCTTCGCCGGTCCTGGAACGAAGCTTTCTTTTTGGCGCCGTCGTCGCGGCTTACTGCGGTGGCCAACTTGGCCAGATTGCCTGCCATATCTCTCTTGTTGCTACCTTCGTCCTGGACTCGCCTCATAATTCAGTTCGTCCTCCCGGGGCAGAAACTTGAGGAAGAAAAAACACTTACGCGCGTAA
>CALFYN010000527.1 GCA_937952345.1 uncultured Acidobacteriota bacterium | reverse complement strand
TTTCGACGAGTTCTCGCAAGGCAACAGGGTCATGGGCGCGCGGGCCGAACCCGGCGTCGGCAAGATGATTTGGTGTACCGAGCGCGCGGTTTCCCATTTTGCAATTGGCTTGTGCCGATGATGAGGCTGCCAGGAATAGGATGAGCATTTGCAGCCAACAAGATATCATTTTTGATAATAGCCGATTGGCGCAAGTGGCCGTAGGAGTGCGGGCACAGGGCGCACGAGTGCGCACGCCACGGTGTTAATTCGGAGAATATTCCATGAGGACGGCGGTGATGTCGTCGGATTGTGGGGTGTCTTCGGTGAAGGCTTCGACGGCCTGGATGAGGGTTTGGATGAGTTGCTGGCAGGGTTGCGGGGCGTTGGCGCGGAGGAGGAGTTCCATGCGCTGGGTTTCGAAGAATTCGCCGGCGCGGTTTTGGGCTTCGGAGACGCCGTCGGTATAAGCGAGGATTTTGTCGCCGGGGTGGAGTTGCGTATGCTCGACGGCGAAGGTGGCGTCGGGGAGCATGCCGATGGGCATGCCAGTGGCTTCGAGTTTGAGGATTTCACCGGAAAGGCGGATCAACATGGGCGGGCAGTGGCCGGCATTGGACCAGCGGAGGAGACCGTCTTTGGTGAGGACGCCGCAGAAGAGGGTGGCATATTTTTCGCCCTCGGTGCGCTCGGTGAGGAATTGGTTGACGTGGGCCATGAGCTGATCGATGCGCATGTCGGCGTGGCCGGCGGCGAGGAAGGCTCCCTGGAGGAGGCTGGCGAGGAGGGCGGAACTGACGCCTTTGCCGGAGACATCGGCGACGACGAAGCCCCAGACCTCGGGCTCGATTTCGCTGACGTCGCAGTAGTCGCCACCGACCTGGTGGGAAGGGATGCTGGAGGCGGCGGCGCGAAACCATCCGGTGGATGGGAGCTTGCGGGGCATTAAATTCTGTTGAATTTCGCGGGCAATTTTTAATTCCTCTTCCATTTTCTGGCGGAGGCGCTCCTGTTCGAGGAGGCGGGCGTTTTCGAGAATGGTGGAGGCTTCGATGGCGAGGGTCTGGAGGAGTTCGCGGTCGCCAATGGTGAGGTCGGTTTTGCCCAAACGGGATTCGAGGAAGATGACGCCGAGGGTGTCGGCCTTGGCGCTCATGACGAGGGTTTCCTCGGAACTGCCGGTGCGGACGCGGACGAGTGGGACGCAGACCGCGCTGTTGAGGGCGAGTTGGGCGGTGGAGACGTCGGGGTCGTCGGCGGGGGTGAGGGCGTCGAGGCGGACGGAGAGGGGATCGCGGCGGTCGCGGAGGGCGCGGAGGATGAGGCGCGTGGGAACCTGGAGTTCGGTAATAGGGACGACCATGCCGCGGTCGTCGCGGGCTACGGAGACTTCGAGGTTGTCGCCGTTTAGCAGGAAGAGAAAACCGCGTTGCGAGCCGGTGACGGTGAGGGCGGCGTCGACGACGGCGGAGAGGACGGTTTCGGTGGATAGGGAGTTTTGGACGGTGCGGGCCACTTCGACGAGGGCGCGGAGCTTGGAGAGGTTGGAGGGGGCTCCGGCGCGGGCGGAAGTGGTGGACATCTGATCCATGAGTTTCTGGATCTCGGCTTCTTCCACGGTGAAGATGAGCTTATAGGAGTCCTGGACGCCGAATTCGATGGTGTCGCCGTTGTTGAGGCGCTGGGATTGGGCGATGCGGTGGCTGTTGACGAAGACGCCGTGGCGGCTTTGGAGGTCTTCGACGAGGAAATCGCCGTTGGATTCGACGATGCGGGCGTGGTGGCGGGAGGCGCGGTTATCGCGAAGGACGAGATCGTTGTCGGCCTGCCGGCCGATAGCGAAAGGGACGCGTGTGATGGCCACCCGTGTGCGATTGCCGCTCGGGTTCATCACCAGCAAAGTGGCGTGGTTCATCCTCGTTTCCGGGGTGGGGCTTGGGGCTTGGCGGGAGGCGGAGAGGCATCGGCGGCGGTGGCGGCGTGTTCTAATTCGCGGGCGCGAAGCACCTGGCAATGGGAACAATAGCCGCCAATTTCGGTGCGAGTGATGAGGATTTCAAATCCGAAGTGGGATTCGACCTGTTTGCGGAGGCGGGAGAGAGGTTCGCCGAAGAACTCTTCGACTTTGCCGCAGCGGAGACAGATGATGTGGGCGTGTTCCTGTTTGAGGCGGGTTTCGTAGTAGTGCTGGTCGCCACCGTAATGCATGAGGTCGAGTTCATCGACGAGGCCGCTGTGCTTGAGCATTTTGAGCGTGCGGTAGACGGTGACGCGATTGAGCTTGGGATCCTGGGCCTGGGCGAGACGAAAGAGTTCCTCGGCGTCGAGGTGTTTTCCGGCACCGTCGATTAAGTCGAGGAGGATTTGCCGCTGGCGGGTGAGGCGGACACCCTTCTCGCGGAGGGAATCTTTCATGTCGGCGTTGGCCATCCTTTTGAGGGTAACATTTGCGGCTGGGATTGGGGAGTGAGTTCGGGTTGGGCCGGGTTGCGGGTGAAAATACTTGCTGATACAATTTTCTAGATTATGATCGCCATGTTTGACGACATTTTTGGTCGGTTTTATCGATGTAGCAGCAACGATACGGCGGAGGGGGCGGCTGTGGCGTACGTGGTGTCGCTGCGGAACCGGTGCTGGTTCTGCGCGGATGTGCATGAGGCGGCGCTGCACCGGCTCGGGATGGGCGTGGTGGGGAGTGCGATACGGAGTTGTTGTTTTGGATCGATTGCGAATGGGAAGGTGAGGCGTGCGGCGATGTGGGCGTATGCGGGAGTTGGGGAAGGGGAGCACGAGTGGGTTGCGGCGGCGGAAGAAGCGCATTTTGCCAATCGGGTAGCGAATGCGATGGGGTGGCGGGGAGCGTCGCGGTTGACGCCACGAGGGATGCGGGTGTGGGCGGCGCGGCGTTTGGCAGGCGCGCGGCTGCAGCGGGGCGAAGGGATGGCGGCGACTCCTGCGGCTCTATCGGGTGAGGTGGAGCGGCGCATCCGGACGCATGTGCGGGCGTGGAATGGCGAGGAACCGGGAGAGAACCGGGGCTGGGTGGAGAATTACCTGGCGGATTTGACGCGGCGGGAACGGGCGGCGGCGCGGCTGGCGTTGTTGACGGCGATGGCGTCGCATCAAGTGGACGCCATGGTGCGGGAGGCGTTTCGGGATGCATTCGCGGGGGAGCGCGAGA
>CALFYN010000526.1 GCA_937952345.1 uncultured Acidobacteriota bacterium | reverse complement strand
TTCGAAATGGCGGCCCTCTATGACCCGAAAATGGCCGAAGCACATGACAGCCTGGGCACACTCGCCTCGCGCCGCCGCGATTGGCGCACCGCCATCAAGCACTATCGCGACGCCCTTGCCGCCCGCCCCGGCTACGACCGCGCTCTCCTCGGAATAGGCACCGCATTAGCGGCCAGTGGCGATCCGCTCTCCGCCCGTAGCTACCTCCAGCAAGCCGCCGCCAGCTCCAACCCCGACGTCCGGAATGAAGCCATGGAAATCCTCGAAGCCGTCCGATAGCCTCGATCCAGTATCATGGTGCACATCCGTAGACTACGCCAGTGTAGCGGCAAGTCGCACGCGGTTGATTCGAAATGAACTGGCTCGAAACTCTCCAATCTCCCTTTGACCACCGCATTATCGGCTCCCTTCTTCTGTTGGTGATCGCCCTCCTGTTGCGTGTCATCCTGCGGCAGACGATCATCCGCAACGTCCCGCAGCCCGATGTCCGCCTGCGTCTGCTGATCAATGTTCGCAATGCCCTGGTGCTGCTGTTCCTGCTCGGGCTGGCTGCCATTTGGGCCGCCGAATTGCAGGCTTTTGCCCTATCCGTAGTTGCCTTGGCCGCGGCTTTCGTGCTGGCCACCAAGGAACTCATCATGTGCATCAGCGGGTCCATCCTCCGTACCGCCGGCAAGCTGTTCTCCGTTGGCGATCGCGTCGAAATCGGAACCTATCGCGGCGAGGTCATCGACTACAACATGTTCAGCACCACACTGCTCGAAATCGGCCCCGGCCATTCCTTCCACGTCCACACCGGCCGCACCGTCTCCATCCCGAACAGCATGCTGTTCAATACCTCCGTGATCAACGAATCGGCGCTCGAGGCTTACGTGGTGCATGTTTTCCCGATCCCCGTGCGCATTGAGGATGATTGGATGCGTGCCGAACGCACTCTGCTCGAAGCAGCCCTCGCCGAATGCGGCCCATTCCTCGACGAGGCGAAAGAAAACATGCAACGGCTAACCGGAACTCACGGCTTCAGCGCGCCCTCCGTTGAGCCTCGCGTAACGTTGCGCCTCATCGATCCCACCAGAATCGAACTTTTGGTGAGAATTCCCGCGCCCGTTGGCCGCCAGGGGCGGGTGGAGCAGGCGATTCTACGGCGGTTCCTGGCCGATTTCTATGGCAGCCCGGCCAATGGATGAGGAGTTGTTGTGAAGGTGGTGCGGATGCGGGGAGTCGAACCCCGATGCCAGTGAAGGCGCTGGAACCTAAATCCAGTGCGTCTGCCAGTTCCGCCACATCCGCGCGGTGGGTATGATCCGATGATAGCGCGTGTGGCGGAGGGGCTACAATACAAACTTGCCATGCCGGAATTGCCGGATATCGCTGTCTATCTTGAGGCGTTGGCGCCGAGGATCCTCGGCCA
>CALFYN010000525.1 GCA_937952345.1 uncultured Acidobacteriota bacterium | reverse complement strand
GGTAAATCGGCACATTGTGGCGCCGCGCCATGTCCCGGCTCATATCCGTCTTCGGAACCTGCTCCGTAAACATCGAGACAATTTTGTTCGCCGGATATGGCGGCTGCCGGTCCTGATTAAACCCTTCCAGATACTTCCCCACAATGACGTCCGCATGCGAATTGGGACGATACTCCGTGATGATCGCCGCGATCTTCTTCGGAGTGGAAGACTGCGCGGACGCCGCCAGTGCGGTAGTCGAAGCCAGAAAGGTGCGCCGGTTCATTGGTTCAGCGTATCAGAGCAGCCTACACCGCTTGAAATCCGTACGGCTGATAGCGATAGCTCAACTCGCCGTTCTTCACCGTCACAATCCCAAAGCCTTCCTTGTGCACCCCCAGCTTTGGCCCCCGCCACGATTGCCCGCACACTGACCCCGACGTGATGTACTGGCACCCGCGATACTCCAGCGTCTCGCAAATATGCGTATGCCCCTGCAGCACCGCCTTCACGTTGTACTGATGCAGTAACTCCAAAACCGGAGCCGCGTTCTGCACCACTATCATCGTCGCGTCGTGCCTCGGTGTCATCCACTGCAGAAACCCCGTCGACAGCGGCACATGCGTCACCGCCACCACCGGCTTCGTCTTCCCCACCTTTGCCAGATCGCTCTCCAGCCAGGCGAATTGCGCCTCGTCGACGTACCCGATATACGTCCGCTGCGTAGTAAACCCGATCGAATCCAGCACCACAAAGTGCCACCCCGCGAAATCGAACGAATAGTACCGTGGCCCGATCAATTCCTCATACATGCGCTTGCCGTACTGCGCATGCGTCTCCGCCACGCCGCTCTTCGCATACAGCCCGAACACATCGTGATTCCCCAGCGTGTTGTGCAACGGAGCATCCAGCCGCTTCGCCGTCTCGCGATACAAATCGAACAGCATCCGCGCCCGCGCATGTCCCACCGCCAGCGCATCGAACACCAGATCCCCGCCCGCAATCACAAAATCCGGCCGTGCCGCGTTGATCGCCGCGAAGCACTGCCGCACGCCTTCCGCCGCACGCAACTCCGGTTGGATATGCAAGTCCGTCACATGCACGAAGCGAAAGTCCGCCGCCTCCACCAAAGCCGGCACAGCCAGCGAAGCAAGCATCCCACGCCGCGTCATCTCCATCACCCGTTCCGAAACTCCTTCCGCAGCCGTGCCAGTTCCTTCGTCAACTCCGCCCGCACCCCCGCATACGCCTTGTCCTCATACACATTCCGCAATTCATTCGGATCCTTCTCCAGATCGAAAAGCTCCCAATAATTGTCCTCGCGGAAATAATGAATCAGCTTGTGCTTCTCCGTCCGCACCCCGCGATGCGGACTCACCCGGTGCGGCGTGAAATACTGAAACGACGGATCGGCCATCGCCTCTTTCCCCTTCCCCCGCAGCCGCCACGAATCTTCGTAATAGGTGTAGTACATCGATTTCCGCCAGTTCGCCGGAGCCTTCCCTTCCAGCAACGGCTTCAAACTCCGCCCCTGCATCGTGCCCGGAACCTTCACGCCCGCCAGATCCAGAATCGTCGGCGCATAGTCGATATTCAGCGCAAACCGTTTCTCCACCTTCCCTCCGCCGAACAGAGCCGGATAACGAATCAGCAGCGGAATCCGTAGCGAAGGCTCATACATGAACCGCTTGTCATACCACCCATACTCCCCAAGAAAGAATCCGTTATCCGAGGAATAAATCACCACCGTATTTTCCGCCTGCCCCGTCCGGTCCAGAAACTCCAGCACCCGCCCCAGATTCTCATCCACCCCGTACGCCGCCCGGTAATAATCCTTCACAAACCGCTGATAAATCCACTCCTTCTTTTCCTTCGCATTCAGCCCCTTCGGCAGATCCTTATAATCCCCCTCCAGGCTGATGTCGAACTTCATGTCCGCCGCTTCCTTCGACAATTTCCGCGTGGCGTAGTCGTCATCGTACGTCGCCGGATGCGGCAGCGTCACATCGCTCAGCAATTTCGCGTGCCTCGGCGCCGGCTGAAACGGCCGGTGTGGCGATTTGTGCTGGTACACCAGGCACCACGGCTTCGTGTCCTTCTCCTGCAGCCACCGCAACGCGATATCCGTCGTGATATCCGTGCAGTATCCCTTCATCTGCTTCTTCTGCCCCTGCTCAATGAACACCGGATCGAAATACAATCCCTGCCCCGGCAGAATGCACGAATAATCAAACCCCACCGGATCATGCGACAAATGCCACTTCCCGATCATCGCCGTCCGGTATCCGTTCTCCCGCAACACCTGCGGATACGTCGGCAGCTTCGTATCGAGCTTCTCGATATTGTCCGCGCCTTCCGAATTCCCGATGATCCCGTTAATGTGCGAATACGTCCCCGTCAGCACCGAAGCCCGGCTCGGCGCGCACAGCGAGTTCGTACAAAACGCATTATCAAAGCGGCATCCCTCGTTCGCAATCCGGTCCAGATTCGGCGTCCGCAAGATCGTGTTCCCGTAGCACGACATCGCCCGCGGCACATGATCGTCCGTCATCACGTACAGAATATTCGGCCGCCG